>JANOUM010000608.1:0-2874 GCA_031416855.1 Rhodoferax sp.
GGTGGCAACATCGGCGCCGATTTCGTTGCCAAGGCGCCTGCAGACGGCTACACGCTGGTGCTGGCCACGGTGGGCACACACGCCATCAACGGCGCGCTGTACGCGAAGATGCCCTACGACATGGTGAAGGACTTCGTGCCCGTGGGTCATCTGGCATCGGCGCCGAACCTGCTGGTTGTCAACAACGACCTGCCGGTGAAGAATGTGCCCGAGCTGATCAGCTACATGAAGGCCAACCCGAACAAGCTGTCGTTCGGTTCGCCGGGTATCGGTACGTCGGTGCATGTGTCGGGCGAATTGTTCAAGTCGCTCACCGGCACCTCGATGACGCATGTGCCGTACAAGGGCCGGCAGTTCGCCATCCCCGACCTGATCGGCGGTCAGATCCAGGTCATGTTCGACAACATGCCGTCGGCATTGCCCATGGCCCGGGAGGGCAAGATCCGCGCGCTGGCGCAGACCACCGCCAAACGCAGCCCGGCCGCGCCCGACGTGCCAACCGTGGCCGAGACCGTGCCGGGCTTCGAGGCCACCACCTGGTTCGCGGTGTTCGCACCAGCGGGCACCCCGCGCGACGTCGTGGCCCGGCTCAACAGCGAGATGCAGCGGGTTTTCAAGCTGCCCGACGTGCAGGACAAACTCCGCACCCTGGGCCTGGAGCCCTGGCTTTCGACGCCGGAGGAACTGGCCCGCTTTCAGGCCGGCGAGATTGTCAAGTGGGCCAAGGTAGTGAAGGACTCGGGTGCCAAGGCGGAGTGAGCGCATCGCGCCGAGGGACGACTGGAGCAAGACCATGCAATACATTGACGGATATGTGATTCCCGTTCTGACTGCCAGCAAACAGAAATACGTCGACCATGCCCGGATCGCTGCTGACGTCTTCAAGGATCACGGCGCGCTCCAGGTGGTGGAATGCTGGGGCGATGACGTGCCCGACGGCAAGCTGACCTCGTTCCCGATGGCGGTCAAGCGTCAGCCGCATGAAACCGTGGTCTTCTCATGGATCGTCTGGCCGTCGCGCCAGGTGCGTGATGCCGGCATGCCCAAGGTGATGGCCGATGCGCGCCTGCAGTCGCTCGACATGCCTTTCGATGGCAAGCGGATGATCTTCGGTGGCTTTCAGATGGTGCTTGACGTCTGATCCGTGGCCACCCGCTTCCCATTCACGACCGCCGATCGGCAAGGAGCCATAACATGAAGGTCACCGTTGAAACCATCGTCCAGGCCCCAGTCACCACAGTCTGGAGGGCCTACACATCGCCAGAGGACATCCGCCAATGGAATGCTGCATCGGATGATTGGCACACCACCCAATCCAGTGTCGATCTGCGTGTAGGCGGGGCGTTCAGATCGCGCATGGAGGCCAAAGATGGGAGTTTTGGTTTCGATTTCGCCGGCACCTACACCAGGGTAGTGCCCAACGAGTTGCTTGAATTCTCATTTGGCGATCGCATGTGCCTGGTCGATTTCGTGGCGGGCGCAAGCGGCGTCTCGGTACGAGTCACATTCGATGTAGAGTCCGAAAACCCTGTCGACATGCAGCGCCAAGGCTGGCAAGCAATCCTGAACAACTTCGCCCGTCATGTCGAAACGCGTCGAGGAACGATGAATTGATTCCGATCTGAACTTGCCGCATCATCAGGCGACAACAGCAAGTCATGCCCACAGCCATCGTCACTATCGGCTTGGCTAGGCTCAGGCCGGTCTCGGAACAATGACTTGATCAACCGACCCCTGAGCGCGCCATGAAATACCTCTGCCTGTCAATCTGTCCAAAGACAACCGGAACGACTGCCCCGACCAGCATTGCTTCGACTATGCCGAGGGCTTGTACCAGAGTGGCCGACTGCTTTTCGCCGAGCCATTGCACCCGCTCGATACTGCCACCACGGTCCGCGTGCGCAACGGCCAGATGACGATGACAGATGACCCGTTCACCGAGACGAAGGAAATGCTGGCTGGCTTCTACCTGGTCGATGCCAAAGACCTGAACGAGGCCGCGCACATCGCATCGCAGATTCCACCAGCGAAATACGGCAGCATCGGGGCATTCCGGCGGTAATTCCCACCGGGATGTGTTACCCGGGCTGGCAGGAGTGCTTGGCGCAGCGGGCCTGCCTGGTGGAGCCGGTGATCCCCGACGGAGGTGTCGTGCACGCGCCGAGCGGCGGTGGTCAGGCCGACTTCTTGCGTTTGGCCTCTACCTGCCGGCGCAGGTGTTCGATCATGGGCTCGACGTTGCCGGAATACGGATTGACCCGGTAGGCGCGCTCCAGGTATTCCAGGGCGCGCTCGGGCTGCTCGCGTTCAGCCAGCATCTGCGCGTAGCCCGACAAGGCGCCGAAATGGTGGGGCACGCGCTTGAGTACCTCGTCGCAATCCTTCATCGACAGGTCGTACTGGTCGAGCATGTAGTAGATGGTGGCGCGCTTGTTCCAGGCCTCGGCGAATACCGGGCGCCGGCTGATGATGTCGCTGAACACCGCCGCCGCCCTGGGCAGATTGCCCGATTGCATCAAGCCCACACCCTGCTCGTAGAGCTTGTCGATGGCGGCGTCGCCGGAACGGCCCCACAAGCGCCAGACGATCGCCAACGCGGCCTGACGCAGGGTCGGGTCGGCGTCCAGCAGGCGCGGCATCAGCGCGTCGGCGTCGGCGGCGGTGCCGATGTCCGCCAGCCGCACCATGCCCTCCAGCCGGCGCAAGGGGTCGGCGTGGTCGAGGGCCTGCAAAGCCTGCTGGCGGTTGAGCGGCCCTTGCTGTGCACCGGCGGGCGGTGCTGCGCCCAGGGCGAGGGCGAGGGTGAGGGTAAGGGTGGATGCGCAGGCCAGCGCGCAACGGCGAGATGCCAGCCAGGAAAACAGGTGCATGTCG
>JANOUM010000609.1:0-8952 GCA_031416855.1 Rhodoferax sp.
CAGCGCACCGCCATGATGCAGATCACCGGCCGGCGAACCGTGCCGCAAATCTTCATCGGTACGACCCACGTGGGCGGCTGTGATGACCTGGTCGAGCTGGACAGCCGTGGCGGGCTGCTGCCGCTGCTGGGTGCTGCCTGAGCCTGCCTGGCTCCGGCACCTGTGATAATTCCGCCCTGTCGCGGTAGCGTCCCGTGCAAGACCTGCACCGGCACGGCGACCGGCGACGCCCACTAACCTGAAAGCATTTCCATGGCTGACGACAATAACCCGGTTTTCCAGATCCAGCGCGTTTATCTTAAGGAGTCCTCGCTGGAGCAACCCAATTCACCGGCCATCCTGCTCGAAAAAGAGCAGCCTTCGGTGGACATCCAGCTTGGCGTGGAGGCTAATGCGGCGGCCGACGGCGTGTTCGAAGTGTGTGTCACTGCCACCGTGCACACCAAGATCAAGGACAAGACGGTGTTCCTGGTCGAAGTAAAGCAGGCTGGCATTTTCGAAGTCCGCAACATCGCCGATGAACAGATGAGCCAGATCATGGGCATCGCATGTCCGCAGATCGTTTATCCCTACCTGCGTGCCAATGTCGCTGACCTGATCCAGCGCAGCGGTTTCCCGCCCGTGCACCTGTCGGAAATCAACTTTCAGGCGATGTACGAGCAACAGCGTGCCCAGGCCCAGGCCGACGCGCCCAAGATCGTCACCCAATAGGGGCTGGGTAGTGCGCGCCGCCTGGGGCCGGACGCGATGAAAATCACGGTGTTGGGTGCGGGTGCCTGGGGAACCGCGCTGGCCGCCAGTGCCTGCGGCGCGGGCGGGCCTGCACACGCGGTAGGCTTGTGGGCGCGCGACGCGCAACAGTTTGTCGCACTGTCGACACAGCGGGTGAATGCGCGCTACCTGCCGGGCGTGGCGTTTCCGGCATCGCTCGGCATCGTCCACTGGACTGCGGATGCAGTCGCCGGACTCTGCAACCAGGATCTGGTCGTCATTGCCACGCCCATGGCCGCGTTGCGCCCGGTGCTGGGCGCGTTGCGCGACCTGCAGGTGCCTGTGGTGTGGTTGTGCAAGGGCTTTGAAAGTGCCGGCGCGGCGACAGCCGGTGCCGGCCTCATGGCCCATGAAGTCGCGCAGCAATGTGCGGCCGGTCTGCGGGTCGGCGTGCTGAGCGGGCCGAGTTTCGCGCTCGAGGTGGCGCGTGGCCAACCCTCCGCAGTGGTGGCCGCGAGCCGTGACGCACCGCTACGCGCCGATCTGGTGCGGGCCTTTCATGGCCCCGCCCTGCGGGTGTATGCCAGCGATGACGTGGTCGGGGTCGAGGTGGGTGGTGCTGTCAAGAACGTGCTGGCCATCGCCACCGGATTGTGCGACGGGTTGCAACTCGGCATGAACGCGCGAGCGGCCCTGATCACCCGGGGTCTGTCGGAGATGACGCGGTTCGGGGTGGCACTGGGCGCACGCGCCGAGACCTTCATGGGATTGAGCGGCCTGGGGGATCTCGTGCTCACCGCGACCGGCGACCTGTCGCGCAACCGGCGCGTGGGGTTGGCGCTGGCGCAGGGGCAAACCGTGGTGCAGGCCGTCGAGTCGCTGGGGCATGTTGCCGAGGGTGTCTACTGCGCGCGCACGGTAGTCCAGCGCGCTCGGCGGCTGGCGGTGGACATGCCGATTTGTGCCGCGGTGAATGATCTGCTGGAGGGCCGCCTCGACGCCTCGCAGGCGGTCGCGGCGTTGATGGCGCGCGAGGCACGCGACGAGATCCGGCCGGCGGGCGTGCCTCAAGCCGCGCTGTAGGCGAGGCGCACGTAGATCGGCGCAAACGACTCGGCCTGGGTGATCTCGATCAGGGTCTCCTTGGCCAGTTCCAGCAGGGCCAGAAAGGTGACCACAAGCACCTGGGGGCCGCGGGTGATGTCGAACAGATGCTCGAATTCGACGAACTTGCGCCCCTGCAGGCGGCGCAGGACGATGCTCATGTGCTCACGTACCGACAGTTCCTCGCGCGAGATATGGTGGTGCTGCACCAGCCGCGCGCGATTGAGGATATCGCGCCAGGCCTGCTGCAGGTCGGCCACATCAACGTCGGGAAAGCGCGGTTGCAGCGCCTGTTCGATGCTCACCTGGGCCTTGAGAAAGTCGCGGCCGGACTGCGGCACCGCCTGAAGTGCCGCGGCCGCGAGCTTGATCTGTTCGTACTCAAGCAGACGGCGGACCAGCTCCGCGCGCGGATCCTCCGCTTCCTGCCCATCGGCGACCTTGCGCGGCGGCAGCAGCATGCGGGACTTGATCTCGATCAGCATCGCCGCCATCAGCAGGTATTCGGCCGCCAGTTCCAGGTTGCGGCCACGGATTTCGTCCACATACACCAGGTACTGGCGGGTGACCCCCGCCATCGGAATGTCGAGGATGTTGAAGTTTTGCTTGCGGATCAGGTACAGCAGCAAGTCCAGCGGGCCCTCGAATGCCTCCAGGAAGACTTCCAGCGCATCCGGCGGGATGTACAGGTCCTGCGGCATCGAGAACAGAGGCTCTCCATACAGGCGCGCCAGGGCGACCTGGTCCACGACATCCGGCATGCCGGCCGACGGCGGTAACACCGACACCAGCTGCTCGGGCCGATCAATCACCTAATCGACTTCGGTCTGGTAGACGTAGGGTTTCTGGGGCACCTGTGCGGCACGGTAGCCCTGCCAGGTGCCCCGGTCGACCGGTTTGTCCCACAACAATTCGCGTCCCCGGCGCTGCTGCGACTCCAGTTCGGGGTTTTGCTGCTTCAGCTGTCTGATGAACTGGGTGATCTCGGACTCGTAATCGGGGCGGCGGAATATGGACATAGACTAAAACCTCTCGTTCAAATTTTACAGGGCGGATCATGGACAACCGGATTGTGTGCATCCTGGCACTGCTTGGCGCGTCGGTGTTGGTGGCCTGTGATCCCCAGAAGATCAGTGAACTGGAAGAAGGTGTGTCCTCGGAGGCCGACGTTCGGGCGCGTTTTGGCGCGCCGGAAAAAGTTTGGGACGGCCCGGCTGGCGCGCGCATCTTCGAGTACAACCGGCAACCGGCCGGTGCCAAGAACTACATGATCACCGTGGGCTCCGATGGGCGCATGAGTGCCCTGCGCCAAGTGCTGACAGCGCAGAATTTTGCGCGGGTGCTCCCGGGCATGATGATGGAGGAAGTGCGCCGGATGCTGGGCAAACCGATGCGCGTCACCCCGTATGAGCTCAAGCGGCAGACCCACTACGACTGGCGCTACCGAGACGGGCCCAACCAGTCCGATACCCGGGTGTTCACGGTGGTTTTCGACGCCGACTTGCGGGTCTTGTCGACCCAGTCTTCCGACGACCCGGACATGGACAAGAGCAACCGGCGCTGATGGCCACTGCCGGGTGGGACCAGGCGGGCGGCCGTGCAACGGAACGTGCGCACCGGGGGAAACACCAGCTAGGCAGGTAAAAGACCGTCCGCTACACTGAATCGATGGACCTGCCGCCCTCCGTCACTGTTGTCGCCTTCTGGGTAGCATTGGTGTTTGTGGCCGTGGCGGCGGCGGCCTGGGTCGTGTTGCGCGACCTGCGGCTGCGCGCCACGCAGGCCGGGCAGGCCGCCAAGGCCGAGTTGCTGTCCTCGATGGCGCAGCAGCACCAGGAGATCGACCTGCTGCGCAACCAGGTGCGGGCGGCGGAGGCCCGGTTGCGCGAGGTCATGGACGCCATTCCTGCGGGTGTTGCTGTGTACGACAACCAGGACCGGCTGCTCGGATTCAACCGTGAAGTGGCGGGCCAGTATCCGTATTGCGGCGAGGGCCTGGTGATCGGCGAAACCTATGAAACCCTGATGCGCCGGGCGCTGGCTGCCGGGCACATCGCCGATGCGGTGGGCCGGGAAGAAGAATGGCTTGCCCTGCGCCTTGCAGGGCGGGGTGCACTCGGCGCGCCCGTGTTGCGCCATGCGAACGACGGTCAGTGGGTGCATTTTTACGAAACCCGCACGCCGTCCGGTTACCTGGTAATGACCCGGCTCGACATCACGCCGCTGGTCGAAAAAGGGCTGGCGCTGGAGCGCGCGAACGAGCAGTTGTTGCGGCTTTCCACCATCGATGGCCTCACCGGGATCAGCAACCGGCGCCTGTTCGACCAGACGTTGCAATGTGAGTGGCAGCGCTGCGGGCGCAACCAGTCGATGTTGTCGCTCTTGATGATCGACATCGACCACTTCAGGCGCTACAACACGCATCACGGCCATCTGACCGGGGACGAATGCCTGCGCCAGGTGACGCGCGTGTTGGCAGGCTGCGTCAAGCGCTCGGGCGAAATGGTGGCGCGGTTCGATGGCGAGGAGTTTGCCGTGTTGCTGCCAGGCGTCGATGGCAACGAGGCGCGCCGGGTTGGCGAGCGCTTCCTGCAGCAGATGGCGGCTGCCCGCATACCCCATGCGGACTCCCCGGTCGCACCCTGGCTCACGCTGAGCATCGGCCTGGCTACGCTGGTGCCAGCGCCGCGTGTGGCGTCGGCGACATTGGTCGAGGCTGCGGAGCAGGCGCTGCGCCGTGCCAAACGCAGCGGTCGTGGCCGCCTGGAGGTCTTCGATGCCGAACCGGTGAGCGCGCCGGTGTCGCTTCCAGCCGCGCTCTGACGGGGGTCGGCGCGGGGGGCCCCACCTGTCAGACAGTCGTCCCGCAGAGCTGGCGCGATGTGGCGGGGCCTGAATGGCCTACCGGTTGGTCTGGGGCTGTGTGGCCTGCACAGGTTCCTCTGCGGATGCCCCAAGCGCCGCCAGGATCGCGCTGGGCAGGTCGGGCTGCAGGTCCGCGACAGCAAACAGCTGCAGCAGCCCGCTGCGCCGGGCGATATCGAGTGGCTGATGGTTCAGGCCACACAGAACCAGCCGGACCCGGTTCTTGCGGCAGGTTCGAACCAGGTCGGCCAGGCTGTCGGCGCCCGAGGAATCCACATAGATCACATTCTTCAGGTCGATCACCAGCGCGGTCGTTGGCCGTTGCTGTTCCATTTGCTCGACCAGCTTGACCGCGCCAAAAAATATGGCCCCATACAGGCGAAAGGCGCTGATGCGGCCTTCCTGGCCTCGCAGCAGCGGCTGGTTGTCCGCGCTGACGGATTCGCTGCGCGACAGGCTGGAAATCCGGTAGATGAAGGTGACGCAGGCCGCTATCAGTCCGACCTCGACCGCCACAGTCAGGTCGAGCACCACGGTCAGCAGGAACACCGCCAGCAGCGTGATCCGGTAGGGCAGCCGGAACTGCCGCAACTTCACGAAGGCGCGCCACTCGCCCATGCTCCAGGCCACGACCAGAAGGATCGCCGCCAATGCGGCCAGCGGGACGTGGTATGCCAGCGGGGCAGCCAGCAGCATGATCAGCAGCAGGGCCACGGCATGCACCATGCCGGCAACCGGGCTGGTAGCGCCACTCTTGACGTTGGTCATGGTGCGCGCAATCGTCCCGGTGGCTGGCATCCCGCCGAAAAACGGGGTGACGAAGTTCGCGATGCCCTGCGCCATCAATTCCTGGTTCGGGTTGTGGCGGTCACCGATCATGCCGTCGGCGACCCGGGCGCACAGCAGGGATTCGATCGCACCGAGGAAGGCCAGCGTGAGTGTCGGTATGAACAGGAAGCGGGCTGAATCCCAGGAAAACGCCGGCCATTGCAGCCCCGGCAAGGTCGACGGAATGCCACCGAAGCGGCTGCCGATGGTGTCCACCGGCAGGCCGAAAAAGGCCACCACTGCCGTCGCCAGCAGCAGGGTGACCACCGAGCCGGGCAGCGCAGCCATCTGGCGCGCGAGCCGATGGGTGCGCCCCAGGCGGGGCAGCCAGAACTGCCACGCAATGATCAGGACCAGGCTGGCCAAGGCCAATGCCACGGCGACCGGGTTCACCGTCCCGATGGCGCCCGCCAGCACCGCCGTCATGCCAAAGAAATTGGCCGGCATCGCCGGCGTGATCAACCCGAGGAAATCGCGCACCTGCGACAGTGCGACCAGCACCGCGATGCCGTTGGTGAAACCGATCACCACCGCCACCGGCACAAAGCGGACCAGGGTCCCGAGCTTGAACACGCCCATCAGGAACAACAACACGCCGGACATGGCGGTCGCGATTACCAGGTTGGCCAGGCCGTAACGCTCCACGATGCCATAGACGATGACGATAAAGGCACCGGCCGGGCCGCCGACCTGCACCCGGCTGCCGCCCAGGGCCGAGATCAGGAAACCGGCAATCACCGCTGTGATCAGACCCGCTTCGGGTTTGAGGCCGCTGGCGATGGCAAAAGCCATGGCCAATGGCAGTGCCACTGCGGCAACCGTCAGCCCGGCGCCGAGATCCTGCCCCAGGCGCGACTTGTCGTAACCCCGGACCGCGTCGATCAGCCGGGGCCGGAAGTCGATGCGGGGCAGGGCCATCGGGTTACTTGCTCAGCGCACCCGCAGCCCCGGCCTGGCCCCGACTGACGGCTCGAGCACGTGGATGCCCGGTACGGATTTTTCGTCAGCATGGCTGGCCGCCAGCACCATACCTTCGCTGATGCCGAACTTCATCTTGCGTGGCGCCAGGTTGGCCACCAGGACCGTCAGTTTGCCGATCAGGTCCTTTGGCGCATAGGCACTGGCGATGCCGCTGAATACATTGCGCATACGACCCTCGCCCACGTCCAGGGTGAGGCGCAGCAGCTTGGTGGATCCCTCCACCGCTTCGCAGTTAACGATGGCGGCGATGCGCAGGTCGAGTTTCGCGAAGTCGTCGATGCTGATCGTGGGTGCCATGGCCTCGCCGCCCGGCAGCACCGGTGCCGCTACTTCCGCGACCGGTGCGGCGAACAGCGACTCCAGCTGTGCCATCTCGACGCGCTGCATCAGGTGTTTGTAGGCGCCTACCTGGTGACCATCGCCCAGTGCCGTGGCCGCATTGGCCCAGTCCAGCGCTGGTGTATTCAGGAACGCCTCGGCCTGCCCGGCCAAGGCCGGCAGCACCGGTTTCAGGCAGGCGGTCAGCACCTTGAACATCTCGATGCACGCGGAGCAGGCGGCCGCGGCGCGGTCGGCCTGGCCCTCCTTGACCAGTTTCCAGGGAGCGGCCGCATCGAAGCGGGCGTTGACGCCGTCGGCAAATGCCATCACCTCGCGCAGTGCCCGCGCGTAGTCGCGCGACTCGTAACACGCCTGCACCGTGGCCAGCAGCCTGGTGCTGTCTTGCAGCAGGCCGCCGCCCGGGTCGCAGGCGACGAGTCTGCCCCCGGGCAGGAACTTGACCGCCCGGCTGGCGATGTTCACGAACTTGCCGACCAGGTCGCTGTTGACCCGCAACATGAAGTCCTCGGCGTTGAAGTCGATGTCCTCGTTGCGACCATTGAGTTTGGCCGCCAGGTAATAGCGCAGCCACTCGGGGTTCATGCCGAGTGACAGGTACTTGAGCGGGTCAAGCCCGGTTCCGCGGCTCTTGCTCATCTTCTCGCCGTTGTTCACGGTCAGGAAGCCATGCACGAACACGTTGTCGGGCGTCTTGCGGCCGCTGAACTTCAGCATCGCGGGCCAGAACAGGGTGTGGAAGGTGACGATGTCCTTGCCGATGAAGTGGTACTGCTCCAGCGCCGGGTTGGCCATGTAGGCGTCGTAGTCCGCGCCGCGCCGGGCCAGCAGGTTCTTGAGCGATGCCAGGTAACCGATGGGCGCATCCAGCCACACATAGAAATACTTGCCCGGTGCGTCGGGGATCTCGATGCCGAAATACGGGGCGTCGCGGCTGATGTCCCAGTCGGCCAGGCCCTCGCTGGTGCTGCCGTCGGCATTCTGGCGCGGCGAGAACCACTCCCTGACCTTGTTGGCCACCTCCGGCTGCAGACGGCCGTCCTGCGTCCACTGCTGCAGGAACGCGACGCAGCGCGGATCTGACAGCTGGAAAAAGAAGTGTTCCGAGCTCCTGAGCACCGGGGTCGCGCCAGACAGCGCCGAGAAAGGGCGGATCAGGTCGGTCGGCGCGTACACCGCGCCGCACGACTCGCAGTTGTCCCCGTACTGGTCCTGGGCGCCGCACTTGGGGCACTCGCCCTTGATGAAGCGGTCGGGCAGGAACATGTTCTTCTCGGGGTCGAAGAACTGCTCGACGACCCGGGTGGCGATCAGGCCGGCCTGTTTCAGATCGCGGTAGATCTGCTGAGCGAGAGCGTGGTTCTCCGGCGCGTCGGTGGAGTGCCAGTTGTCGAACGCTATGTGAAAGCCGTCCAGGTAGGGTTTGCGGCCAGCTGCGATATCGGCCACGAACTGTTGCGGCGTCTTGCCGGCCTTCTCGGCGGCGATCATGATCGGGGCGCCATGGGCGTCGTCCGCGCTGACGAAGTCGACAGCGTTGCCCTGCATGCGCTGGTGCCGCACCCAGATATCGGCCTGGATGTACTCCATGATGTGGCCGATGTGGAAGTTGCCGTTTGCATACGGCAAGGCGGTGGTCACAAACAGTTGGCGTGGCATGGAGGTGGTGGAACTCGTGGGGTGGGGGAAGCGGAGCCGATGATTTTAGTCGGCGCCCCGGTGGCGCGGCGGAGCGCTCACCGCAGGCGCAGGGGATCGCGCCGGCGCTCGACACGCGGTTGTCCGGGCGCTAGAGCATCGGGGGCGGTCACCGCGGCATGCGGGTCGAACCAGCCGAAGAACGCACAGATGGCCGCCCGTTGTGCCTGTGCGTCGGCGCGCCCCAGCGCCATCAGTTCACGCGTGAATCCCTGCTCGAACAGCAGGTAACTGGCCAGCACGGCGCCCTTGGCGTCAGAGGTATCGGACGACACACCCACCCCGCCCAGCAGGCTGCGCACCGCGTGCGGCAGGTCGTGCACATGGCGCGCCGCGATGGCATCGATGCGCTGCGAAGGCGCTATCACCAGCAGTTCCACCGGCCGCAAGGCGCTGCCTCGGCGCGCCTCGGGCGGCACCAGGGCG
>JANOUM010000610.1:0-1898 GCA_031416855.1 Rhodoferax sp.
GTGACGGCGGCCGCGCTCAAGCTGCAGCAGGCCGGCGTGATCCGATACAGCCGGGGGCGGATCGATGTGCTGGACCGCCAACGGTTGGCGCAACGCAGTGGCCAGCGCGTCCACGCTGCAGCGCAGGAGTACCACGCACCAGCGCCGATGACGATGGCGCTCGGCGCCTGAGCGCAATTCGTGCATGCGAAGTGGGTTGCCACCCGCCTATGTGGGATGGCACACAGACATGCAACTGCGATGGATGCAAAGTAGTGGCCACGGGTGAGCCGGTTTCGCGAACAGGGTGGCTCCAACGCACCCCCTGAACCAAAAGGGGCCAGCAAACCATCGGATGCCTCAAGTGCCTACCTCGACTGCCATCGACAACCACCTGATCACGCTTCTGCCACGAGCCGCTGGCCGACGCCTGCTGGATCAGTGTGAGTCCGTAGAGCTGGTCCTGGCGGACATTCTGTGCGAACCCGGCGAGGAATCTCGCCATGTCTGGTTTCCGAGGTCCGGCTTCATCTCGCTGATCGCCGCCATCGATGGCCAACCGACGCTGGAGGTCGGCATGGTCGGGCGCGAAGGCATGCTTGGCGCGCATCTGGTGCTGGGGCATCTGGCAGCACCGCTGCAGGCCCTGGTGCAGGGCGGTGGCACGGCTTGGCGCATTGGCAGCAAGGCCTTCAAGGTCGAACTGGCGCGCAACCCGGCGTTGCAGCGCTGCCTGCACGACTACATCTATGTGCTTATGGCGCAGTTGGCCGGCGCGGCCGCGTGCCTACGCTTCCACCAGATCGGGCCACGGCTGGCCCGCTGGTTGTTGATGAGCCAGGACCGCGCGCAGGCCGAGCAGTTCCACGTGACGCAGGAGTTTCTGGCCTATATGCTCGGGGTGCGCCGGGTCGGTGTGACCACCGCCGCCGCCGGCCTGCAGCGCAAGGGCCTGATCGCCTACCGACGCGGCGAAATGACCGTGATCGACCGCCCCGGGCTGGAAGCTGCGGCCTGCACCTGTTACGCCGCCGATTGCCAGACCTACAAACACGTGCTGGGCTGACAGTCTGCACGCAGCATGCCGCCGCGCCACCTGGGCCGGTTTAGCCGTCGACCGGCGTGTCATGCGCCGGGGTCGCGCCATGGATATGCCAAACCGCCATGCACATGGCCGCGATGGTCGGGCCGATCACAAAACCGTGTATGCCAAACACCGCCATGCCGCCCAGTGTCGTGATCATGACCACATAGTCGGGCATGCGCACATCCTTGCCCACCAGTACCGGGCGCAGCAGGTTGTCCACCAGACCAATCACCAGCACACCCCAGGCGGTCAGCGCGATGCACTCCCACAACGCGCCGGTGACCAGAAAATAGACCGCCACCGGAACCCACACCAGTGCCGCGCCCACCGCCGGCACCAGGGACAGGAACGCCATCAGCACGGCCCACAACAAAGCGGCCGGAATATCCAGGAACCAGAACGCCACCCCACCCAGGACGCCCTGGATCGCGGCCACCAGCAAGTTGCCCTTGACCGTGGCGCGCACCACTGTGCCGAACATCGTCAGCAGCTCCTGCTTGTGCGCCTGGCTCAGCGGCATGGCGCGGCGCACGCTGCGCATGATGCGGTCGCCGTCGCGGATCAGGAAGAACGCCAGGTACAGCGCGATGCACAAGTTGGCCAGGAATTCGAAGGTGCCCTGGCCGATGCCCATTGCCTGTCCCGCGATGAACTGGCTGCCCTGCGACAGTGCCGCCGTCAGGCGGAGCTGCGCGGCGGCAAAATCGCGCAAACCGACGTATTGCAGCACCGACCTTGCCCAGTCTGGCAGGGCATTGAAGACCCGGTGCAGGTACTGCACCGGGTTGGATTCGCCCGACTGCAGGCGCTCGTACAGACTGGCGGCCTCGCC
>JANOUM010000611.1:0-7739 GCA_031416855.1 Rhodoferax sp.
CCAGAACGATGTCGAAGCCACCGCGGCGCTGCACGATGTCGTCGAACACGTAGCCCCAATGGAAGGGGGTTTGGGCATCGATGTCCTGCCGGGTCACCTGGCGTTTCTTCGCTCTGCCCAGGTCTTTCTTCTTGGCGTCCCACTGGGCTTCTTCAAACTTGACGCCCAGGGCTTCGAACTGGTCCCGCAACAATTCGTTCATGACACCGGTGGCGTGCTGCATTTCGGCGTCGATGCGGTCGCGCAGGGTGCGCAGGCTCATGTCCTTGCCCACCACTTCGGCGGCGTGGCGGTAGGCATCGAGGTGGCGGTTTTTCTCAGTGACGAGCTCGCGATAACGCGGCCTGAACAGATCATCCTGCTTGGAGTTGAACTCCTGCTCGTCCACCCGCATCAGGCCCACCAGCGAATTGCCGGGCAGGATGTTGAAATCGATGTTGGGCAGCGGCTCCAGGTCTTGCACTCGGCGCACGCTCGACACCATGGCCAGAAAGAGCCGCAGCTTGGCGATCTCGCAGGCCTCCTCCATGATGTCCACGCCATGCAGGTTGTCGGTGACGATGCGCCGCTTGATGTAGTAACCCACGCTGGGGTGGTCTTTCTGGATGTGGCGCAGCCAGTTGTGCAACTCGTTGCTGGCCCCCAGTTCGGCACGGCCGACCACCGCGTAATACACGTTGATGAGCGTCTTGAGTGCCGCCACGAGGAACGCCCCCGAACCCACCGCCGGGTCGAGGATGGTGATGCTGGGCAAGACCTCGTTGACCAGCTTGAGCGCGGTGCGGGAGTCCATGCGCGCCAGCAGTTCCGACACGCTGTCGAACCTGACCTCCTTGATTTTCAGCTCGGGGATGGCCGGCTCGTGCACCCGCTCCAGGATCAACTTGTGGATGCTGCGTTCAGCCAGGTAGCCTGTGATTTCGGGTCGCGTGTAGTAGGCGCCGAAAGCCTTCTGGTTGATGTATTTCTCGAAGATGTAGCCGAGTACATCGGGGTTGATTTCATCGGCGTCCCCGCCCGGTGTGTCGTCCAGGTGCCAGGTGAAACTGGCGAATAGCCCGAAGATGCCTTCGAACGCCTTGTCGGCCACAGTCAAGGTGGTGCCCACGCGCGGGGCGTGGTCCGCATCCAATTCGAGTTTGTGGTGCAGGAACAGGCCACCATTGAGGTATGGCACCTGGCCCGTCAATGCCCTCGCCTGCTGGCTGCGATCCGCCGCGGGTTTGGCAAAGGCCTCGAAGAACAGGGCGTTCAAGAATTCGCCGAAGAACCTGTCGGGGCCGCGTTGCTGGCTCTCGCTCAGCCGGGTGCGCAGGTAGTCGGCATTGCCATCGTCCAGGAACAGTTTCTTCTGCATGAACCAGACGAACATCAGGCGGTTCAGCAGCACGCTGGCGTACCAGCGTTTGTCGCGTTCGTCGTCGATGCCCCGGATATGGGCCAACAATTCCAGATGTTGCTGCTGGTAGGCGGTGAAGAATTTCTTCGTGGTCTTGTCCACGTCCAGCGCTGCCTGGATGCGGCGCGCTGCCTCCAGCACCGGCAGGCGACCAGCGGCATCCAGTTCGGACAGTTCCACCACCATGGCCTGCAGCTTGGAGGCAAACAGATCCACCGGCTGCCCTTTGAAATACTCATGCCGACGGGGCGTGAGGCGGGGCTTGCCGGTGTCGGGGTGCTTGTCGCGGCGGACCCAATACCACTGGCTTTGTGACGCGTGGGATTGCTGGTTGGTGAAGATCAGCAGGTTCTCGGCATGGCTGCGGGCAATATGTTTCCAGACGCGCATGCGTTGCGCTTCGTCAGGCCAGCCGTTGCCCAGCACGACCTGGATGGCCACCACCCCGCCAAGTTCGGCCACGGTGCGACGGGCAAAGGGCAGGCCTGCAGCGTCGTCCGACTGCCAGTCCTTATCGACGGGCGCTCGGTTCCAGCCCAGCACATCGATGAACAAACGGGTGAAGTCGAACGCGGAGAGATGCTTCTCGAAAGCAGGGAAGTCAAGCTTGGCCATCACGCAGCCCGTCCCCGCACCCGGTGGCTGACGTCATAAATCGTGGACATAGTGGGTAAAACTATATATAAATCAACAAGTTACAAAGCAAGGTGACGTCATAAACCGTCTTAAACCCGTCATTCACCGGGCTTCACCGGGTGGGTTAGGTGGCAATGTGTAATACGCAGTCTTGCGCACGCCATGCAACATGATGTCCCCAGCTTTGACCATGCGCTCCAGCACACTGCCCGCTTCGCGCGGGGCCAACCAGCAAAGTTCGGCCGCCTCCTGGCGTCGTATCCGGCCGTTCTCACGCAGGTAGTTCTTGATCACCTGTACCCGCTGGATCGGCTCGAAAGCAGCTTGACGAACATATTCTGCCTTCTGCCCCAGATCGCGATACACCGAGGGGCTCAAAGTGAAATGCCGACCCCGGCCACTGCCATGGGCGCGCGCCAAGCCACTTTCGACCAGCGACTCCATCACTCTGGCAGCTTGTGCCACACTGCATTGCAATCGCCCGGCAAGCTCCGCGGTCGCCATGCGGCGCGCTTCACGCAACGTGGTCAGAACCAACAGGCTCTCCACCGGAAGGCTTCCATTTTGACGTGCTTCTTCATGGAGCACCATGCGCACAAAAGCCAAATCGGCCGGCTCTGTGCTGATACTGAGTTTCACAAGATCCAGCATCGACTGCGAGTAGTCGGGTGCCGGCCGCCCAAATCGCAACATGCCGGAATAGATCAGATCGACCCCCCGGCCCGTGCGATCCACCGGGCCCATGCGCTTGAAGGCGTCCGCCAGCGCGGGGTTGCGGGGTCGGGGCTCTGTCGTCAGCAAGTTGCCCAGGTTGACACCATCGACAAACCCACCAGGATTGCTGATGATGAGGTCGCTCTTTTGCCAACACACCCGCACCGGTCCGCGGCGCGCGTAGTCGCGATGCACCAGCGCGTTGTTGATGGCTTCGCGCAAGGCATTCACATCCACCCGCGACACACCGACGCGAAACAAGCCTTCATTGAATTCCTGTTCGGTGTTGACACCCCGCGACAGCAAATCCAACCACTCGACGATTTCAATCAGTGCTGCCCGTGAACCCTCGTTCACCTTCACACGCGCGCCATCCAGGACTTGAAAAAGCACTTCATGGGTGGGCACCAATCGTCGCAGGCTGTCTGTGCGGCCAATCAACAACAAACCCAAGAGAGTGGGAACACGCACGCCACCCCGCGTCACCGTCAGTGACAGTGCCCCGTCAAGTTGCTCGTCACTCAAGCCAATCAGCGACTTATCGCTACGCGCATTGGTGGCAATCACAGAGCGCAAACGCTCGCGCTGCAAGGTGTCGAAGTCCGCCAGCGTGGCGTCGGCCACCGGCTCGACCGACATGTCAATCAGCCGGAAATCTGCTCGCCGGCTGGCGTACTCATGCGGCAAGAAGGGCACACACTCAGGCTGACCATTGCCCCCGATACGTCGGCGCTTTACCAGCCCATCGGAGCGTGCAACTATCTCGCTACAGCGCGGTACTGCAATAACTGCTATGCGTGCATCCGCTTGCTGAATCGCCAGCACGTTGACCTGCAAACGCGGCTGCGTGCGGTTCGCCACCAGTGCCGCCAAACCGCTGACATCCTGTGGGCGACTCCCATGCAAGCCAGTGACTGTCCCATCGTTCTCGACCCCCAGATAGAGCGTTCCTCCCTGAGCATCGGCCAGGCATATCAACGCCTCAACCAGATCGTCGTCATTCAATGCATCCCGGTCACTCTTGAATTCGATTTCGAGCGTTTCGCGCGGGGGAATGTCTGGCATTGTCACGGGCTTCAGGCAATCAGCCCCATGGAACACACCACGCGCGGCTCGCGCAAATTCGCGTCATCCTCTGCGTACGTCAAGCGGCCCTCCTCCCGCAAGGACTTCACGGCTTCGGCAAGCTCTTCGTCGTTCACGCCACTGCGCATCAGGCGGTTGAGCACGTCGCCCGCGGTTTCCAGCAAGGGGCGCTGGTACATGTCGTCCAGCGCGCGCTCCAGTTCCTCGTCGCGGAACAGGGTTTTCATCTGTGCGGTGGCGTAGGTCTTGAGCTTTTCGTAAGCGCGGCGGCGCGGGCTACTGGGCCGCCCCAGGCCACCACCAACCGCCTTGTCCTGGCTAACGGCCAGCCTCAAGCCTTCTGCCACCAGCTCATGGTGCATTGGCAAGCGCTCAACGGCCGGTGTGGCGGGCAAACACTCCGCCGCGCGCAGCACGGCAAATTGGGATTCGGTCACCGTCTTGCCATTGGCGCCCATCCATGCCAAGTGGTCATTGCCCTCCGGGGACTTGACGTACACCAGCACCCCCCCTTTGGCCGCATCGGCGCCGAGCAATGGGAAACGCGCGCCATCCAACGCGAAGGCCTTGGCCGAATACACCACGGGCGGCAATGTCTCCACCGCACGCGCCAATTCAGGGTCGTCCTGCGTGGCCTGCTTCCATATCTGCCAGGCATAGGAGGCAAGATCCACCTCATCATCGGAGTCGTCCAGCACGCCTTGCTGCTCGGTGTAGAGATTGCGGATGGTGTTGGCCTCTTCGTCCTCGAAGAATGCTTCGTCGGTGCCCACCACCTCCGCGTTTTCCTGAAGCCGCTGGCGGATGCGTTCGCGCAACTGAATGAGTTGTTCCACACCGTCGGCCGGCAGGAAAGAGTAGCAATGAATCTCTTCGGCGCGCTGGCCGATGCGGTCCACGCGGCCGGCGCGTTGAATCAGGCGGATGATGGCCCAGGGCAAATCGAAATTGACGACCACGCTGCTGTCCTGCAAGTTCTGCCCTTCGGACAGCACGTCGGTACAGATCAACACGCGTACTTCATCCGCCTTCGCGACCGCCTTGTTGTTGGACTTGGGCGAAAACCGGCAAGCCAGGGCGTACGGGTCCACGCTGGCACCGGTGGCCACCGCCACCTGGCTGATGCCGGCCTGGCGCACCTCACGCCCCAGATAACGTGCAGTGTCCGCGAACTGCGTGAAGATCAGCACTTTGTCCTTGCCGTGGGTCTGGGTGAGGAGCTTGCGCAATGCCAGCAGTTTTTGGTCGTGCGCCGGGTCCCAGTCGCCCTGGCTGCGCAGCAACTCCTGGAGGGACTGCGTGTCCTGGGCCAGATGGTCGGCCAGGCTGGCGCGGAAAAGCGTCGGCCGCAACCATTTGAAGCGGTTCTTGTATTCGCTGGCGTATTGCTCGTACACCGCTTTGGCACGGGCCAGTGTGTCAGAGAAGCGAGGTCCTTCCGCCACGGCCTCGACCACCCCGTCCAGCAGGTCTTCCTGCTCGCCCTCGAGTCCGTCGGCGTCTTCATCCATGCGCTCGCCATCCAGAAGGCCCGCATCGAGCACACCCACCGGGAGGTTGCGCCCGGTCTCGATGGCGTACAGATAGATCTGATTGCGCAGAATATGCCGATCGATGGACTGCAGAAACGAAAAGCCGCTGGACTCCAGTCGCTTGAACAAGTTGGTGCGGCAAAAACCCATCAGCCGCTTGCCAGCGCGGCCCAGGTTTTCGATTTGCCGGCGCTCTGCGGCCGTGGCGTCTTTTTCCGCCTTGGGGTCCACATACAGCCCCAATCCGTAACGTGGGACGTGCAAGGCGTTGATCTGATCCACCACCTGGGGCGAGTAGAGCCGTGCATACCGGTCCGCCGGATCGGCCTCGTCCACGGGAAACGCCAGGGTGCGCGGTTTGCGCGTCGGAAAGTAGCGCTTCTCATCATCCTTGCTGGCGATGAAGCGCCGGCCATGCTTGTCGGCCTGGGTGTAGTGCTGGATGATGAAGCTGCGGGTGCGGCGCACCATGTACAGGCGGATCAGTTCGCGCCAGTCGTCGAATTCTTCGCTCTTTTCAATGGCGAGAATGGAGCTCACCTTGCATTGGTGCTTGCGCTCGAATTCGGCTTCGCTCACACCCAACTTACGCATATGGTGTTCGGGACGAATTCCGATGTTCGCCTTTTCATCGATGAACAGGCGCAGCTGCGATGACAAGTCGGTCTTGGTTTTGTTGTAGGGCGTCGCGGTGAGCAGGATCACCTTGGCATCGCAACTCTTGATGTAGTCCGCGATGGCCTTGTAACGGCGGCCTTCACGGTTACGAAGGTTGTGGCTCTCATCGATCAGCACCAGGCGGTACCGCTTCAAGTCGGGTAGCTTCTTCGTGACCTGCGAGATCGGCAACACCATGCCACGCAGGCCATACTCGGTGCGGTAACGCTCCCACATCGGCTCCAAGTTCTTGGGGCAGATGATCAGGGTTTCATACCCCTGATCATCTTCAAACATGCGGGCCAACGCGGTGGCCATCATCGTCTTGCCCAAACCCACTACGTCGCCAATCATCACCCCACCCCGGCGAAGCAGGTGACGCGCTGCGATCTTGACCGCGCTTTTCTGAAACTCGAACAGCTCCTGCTCGAACCGGCCAGGCAGCCGGAACTGGCTCAGACCCGCTCGGGCCTCGGTACTCAGGTGGTACGCAATATTGAGGTAGATATGAAACGGAGGAATCGCGTCTTCGCGCGCCCAACTGGTTTCGATGATGGCGGCCAGATCGACCGAGACATCCAGTGCCCACCGGTCGTCCCAACGGGCATTGAACCAATGGGCCAGTTTTTCCGTGGCCTGATGGTCGAGTACATCGACGTTCAATTCACCTTGGCGCGAAAGCCCCGACACCGTGAGGTTGCTACTACCCACGAAACCCGTGACCGGGTTGTTCACATCATCGCGAAACAGCAGGTATAGCTTGGCGTGCAGGGGGTAGGGCAGGAACAGCTTCACCACCACTTGCCCGGCCCGCAGTTGCCTGGCGAGGCGGCGAAGGCCGGCTTCGTCGTGCCCGGTCGGTATGCCCAGCGTAATCTGCTCGCGCAAGTGCGTAGCAAACTGGGCCTTCAACCGTGTGGCAGTTGCGTTGTCAACCAACCCGGCTTGGTCGCCCAGGCGATAGAGTTCCCGGATCTCCTCATGGGGCGGCCGCTGCATGCCCACCAACACACGGCAGATCTGCCCTGCCGCCGGGTCCCAAGGGTTGATCTGGTCATCAATTGCCTGCCACCCGCGCAGGTTCAAGTACCCCACGCAAAAATCCGCGCGTTTCGACACCTGCATGGTGGCCCGCAGGGCGGACAGCAGGTCTTGGTCGATATTGTCAAAGATGCGCGCCATGGGTAAAGAGCCGGGTAGAAATGAAACTGGCCTCATTGTGCCGCCAGCGCTCGATACGACAGCACCATTCACCGAGACTCCTGTCACGCAAGGATTTGTCCCGGTGCCAGCCTCGGCACGCTGCTTTCAGCGCTCCCTCAAATTGCACGCCGACGCTGCACCGCCTTGGCGGTGAGTGCAGGCGCGCGCGGACTGCAATACCGCGCAATCACACTCGCCACCTCGCTTTCGTCTGCAAATTCACCCCGGTCGGCAGCCAGAGCGGCATTTTTCAGATCCACGATCTGTTGATCGCGGTCCTTCCGGGCATTGGGAGCACGAACTCTGGGTTGGATAGCCGCAACGATTGCATTCAGGATCCTCCTGCGATGCCCCAGCGAGGTGACACCGATCTCCTTCAGCGTTTGCCAGCGCTGTCGCCGCTGTACCACGGGCGTCGGCCGCGCCGGCCGCACGGAGAAGGGCAAAGGGGGGCGGGTGGTCGCCGGATCAAATCGGCGTGTCACGAACGGTGGCCGGCCACCCCGGGTGCA
>JANOUM010000612.1:0-2313 GCA_031416855.1 Rhodoferax sp.
GGCCAAGGTAGCGTGCTGCTGCGCGACCAAGGCACTTAAATCCAAATCAGTCAGCTACGCATGTAGAACCGTCCGGCGATGGCTTGCGGACGGGGGTTCGATTCCCCCCGGATCCACCAGTCACGACTCCGCAAGGGGTCAAAAACGATCAAACCCCTAAGCAAAATAAGAGGCTTAGGGGTTTTTTCATGTCCGGACGGGGTCGGGAAGGGCCACTTGCACCGTGTAACTGACCGGGTAACATTCCGTGTAACTGATCCCAACCGGTCCCAAGCGGGCCAAAGTTACTGGTCTCCCCGGGGAGTTACCCAAAAGGTTGCGCAAGGATTTCAGGATCGAACGCATCGTCATGGTCGGCGACCGGGGCATGGTCCTCACAGAAGGCCATCGACGAGACTCGCCAGACCGGCGGCATCGGCTGGATAACGGCGCTCAAGAGCGCATCGATTCGCGCGCTGGTCGAGCAGGGGTAACCAGATGCACTCAATCGGACATCTGCGTTCGATCGGCCTGGCATCCCCCGGGCGCGGTGTTGCAAATCCTCGCGACGCCATAGGGCATCGCTGTGGTTTGCGCCTTGCGCGCGGGGCGCCAAACCGATCTCTGTGCTAACGCAGACTTATGTAATTGGACACTGGTAGTTCGTTCCACCAAAGGCATTACAAAATGAAATCTATGGATTTTTTCGCCACGCTAGGTGCAGACCCCCCGAGTTCGACACTTACGACACGTAAGTCCCTGATTTGCTTGGTCCGAGGGTTAAAAGCGCAGACTACAAAACGGGCTGGGAGAGTTCGGCAGGCGTGGGGATCGGGAGTTGAAGGACGGTGAACAACGACTTCTGCGCCGGCGTCATTTCGGTCAACCCATGCAGGGCTTGCCCGGCGACGGTGCGCACAGTCTGTCCTGATTAGCAATGAACCTCAGCCACCCACCGGGCGGATCGTTCGTCAAGTGCTGACAAGACCTCGTTGAGGTTTTCCCTTAGTGAAAACCCGCAAACATCGGGGCCTCGGCTCCGGTTCTTGCGCGCCGAGGGCTCTGGCTGAGGTTTGTTGCTAACCAGGCAGTCTGTTGATGGATGCGCTGCAGTTGCTGCAGCAAACGGGTTGGTGACTCCTCCCGCTCGTTGGCCTTGAGTCGCATGCGCATCACCCGGTACAGGATCAGCGCCATGAAACACACCACCGCATGGGCGCGAATGCGCTGGGGCAACCGGTGATATACCGGGCCGATTTCGGTGTCGGACTTCAGCACCCGGAAGCCCCGGTCGATGTCGGCCAAGTTCTTGTAGCGCTGTACCACCTCGCCCGCCGGTGCGTCGGTGTTGGTCACCAGCAGCAGCTTGCCGTCCAGCAGTTCGAGGTAGCGCCGCTTGTCCTCGTCGATCGTGAAGCTGAAGGCTTGGGCCTGCAGGTCGACCTTGATCAGGTGGGCCAGGCTCGCGTCCTTGACCGCGTGATAGAAGCGCGCCTTCGCGCCCGAGTCCGACAGCGGCCGCCCGCAGCGGCGTGCGCCGGCATCCTGCGCATCGAGCTTGCCGCCCCATTGTTCGCCCAGGGCCAGCAGCTCCGTGATCGCCTTGTTGCGTGCCTGGGTGCGGCGCTCGGCCACCTCGGGGTCGTGGGCGATGACCAGCCGGCGCTGGATGGGCGCCGAGGGAGGCGACGCCTTGGACGGCGATTTGGCAGAAGACTGCCAGGTCGTCTCGGCCACCCACGGCTTGTTGGCGGGCTGGCTGCTAGCCGATGCACGCAAGGCCTCGGCGAAGTCCCCATAGCGCGCCGCCGGCACCGCCAGCACGTACTCCAGGCTCACGGCGCGGCCCTCGGCGGCCAGCGTGGCCTGCAGCTTGACCAACTCCTCGAGGTTGTTGACGCTGAGCAGCCCGCGGTCGGCCACCAGCACCACGCGCTTGAGCGGGTAGCGCACCAGCAGTGACTTGATCATCGGCAGCAGCGTCTTGGCCTCGGCGATGTTGCCCGGATGCACCTCGTGGGCGATCGGCAGGCCTTCGGCGGTCTGCACCAGCGACAGCATGAACTGCCGCGCCACCAGGCCCGACTTGCTCAGGCCGTAGGCGCGAACGTCGCCGGCCACTACCGCCTCGCTGGCGACCTCGACGGTGGTGAGGTCGTAGAACACCACCGACAGGTCTTCATCGATCAGGGGGCGCATCAAGGTGGCCAGGCGGGTGCCGATCGCATCGCTGTGTTCGTCGATCACGTCCATGGCGCGCAGCAGGTGCTGGTGCTGCGGTGGCCCCTGGGCAAAACCGAAGTCCAGTGGCAGCGCCACCGTCTCCAGCCAGCG
>JANOUM010000613.1:0-3778 GCA_031416855.1 Rhodoferax sp.
ACCTGTCAGATCGGAGGCCAGGCGCACGTTCTGGCCACCGCGGCCGATGGCGATCGCGAGGTTCTCCTCGTCGACCACCACGTCCATCGCGTGGCGTTCCTCGTCCACTACGATCGACGACACGTTCGCCGGAGCCAGCGCCCCGATCACGAACTGCGCCGGATCTTCGCTCCACAACACGATATCGACGCGTTCGCCTGCCAGTTCGTTGGTGACGCCATTGACGCGGGTACCACGCACGCCGACACAAGTGCCGATGGGGTCGACCCGCTTGTCGTGCGACAAAACGGCGATCTTGGCGCGCGAACCCGGATCACGGGCGCAGGACTTGATCTCGAGCAGGCCCTGCTCGATCTCGGGCACTTCGGTGCGAAACAACTCGATCATGAACTCGGGGGCCGAGCGCGACAGGATGATCGGCGCTCCGCGCAGCGTCAGGTCGACCTCCATGATCATGGCGCGAACCCGGTCGCCCGAACGCAGGTTTTCCTTGGGGATCATCTCGCCGCGACGCAGACGCCCTTCGACCCGGCCACTTTCGACGATGATGTCTCCCTTGTCCATGCGCTTGACGGTGCCGACAAAGATCTTGTCGCCACGCGACATGAAATCATTGAGCAGCATCTCGCGCTCTGCGTCACGGATACGCTGCAGGATCACCTGCTTGGCGGCCATGGCGCCGATGCGCCCGATCGGCACCGATGCCACGGACTCCTCGATGTATTCGTCCACCTCGATATCCGCAATCTGCTCGATCGCCTCGAACAACAGGATTTCCTGGTCGGGCAGTTGCAGGCCGGCCTCGTCGGGGACCACATGCCAGCGCCGGAATGTCTCGTAGTTGCCGCTGTCACGGTCGACGACGACACGGATGTCCACGTCGCCCTGGTACAGCTTCTTGGTCGCCTGTGCCAATGCCGCCTCGACCGCGGCAAACACGACATCCCGCTCCACGCTCTTTTCGCGTGAGATGGCGTCCACCAACATCAACATTTCGCGATTCATGCCATTACTCTCCTAAAGTCATTGCCGTTGCCGGTGTCCATCAGAACGCCCGGCCTCTCGTCGCACATCCCCACGGATCAAACATCCGGCGCGTCGTCCGCGCCTTTGGCCCCAAGGCCCTTGAAACTCACGATCGGCGCGAGGCGCGCCGCGCGCCCCTCGTCGAGGGTGAAACCCAGCGCCTGCAGCGCGGCCGGAGGGCGCTTCTTGCTGATCTTCTGACCCGGCTTGACCGGCGGCGCATCAGTCCAGACGATCTGCCACCCGGCCGACACGCCCGGGACGGACACGACACGCTCCAGCGTGCCCCGGAATTTCTTGCGATTGGCACTGACCAGCCCCCGCGCAGCGGCCCCGACCGGCGACTTCAGGCTGATGTCGACCACCGAACCGGCGAAACGCTCAAAATCCTGGACGTTGCGCAACGGGCGGTCGATACCGGGCGAGGACACCTCGAGCCGCTTGTATTCCACCGCCTCGACCTCCAAGGCAAACTGCAGTTGGCGGGTCACCTTCTCGCAGTCCTCCACCGTCACAAACTGTTGACCCGACACGCCAGTGGCGCTTGGCGACCAGGGCAAATCGATGGTGATACGCAGCAGCCCCCCGGCCGAGCGCTCGATCTCGACCAGGTCGTAACCCAGACCGGTTACCGTTTGTTCAACAATCTGCTGCAGCGTCACCCGTTTCGAGCCCTCAAGCGTCGCCATCAAGGCGAACGAAATCCGTTCGACCAAAAAAAACGGGCGGTAGAAACCCGCCCGTTTGGTCGTGAAGCCGGGATTCTAGCGCAAGAAATGGGGGTTTGTCCTACCAAACCACGGGAAAACCCGCAAAAAAAAAGCGCCCTTTCAGCCGGCGGAGCGAACCAGATTGACCGTGTATGGGTGTGCGGGGTGATCCAGGACCTGCGACTGGGGGCCGGACTCAACGATCTGGCCATCCTTGAGCACCAGCACATGGTGCGCCATCGCCCTGATCACGTCGACGTCGTGGGTGATCAGCAGGTAGCTCAGGCCGCGTTCGCGCTGCAGGCGCTGCAACAGTTCCAGCACCTGCTTCTGGATCGTCACATCGAGCGCGCTGGTGGGCTCGTCGAGCACCAGCAGACGCGGCTCCACGATCAGCGCCCGGGCAATGGCCAGGCGCTGGCGCTGGCCGCCGGAGAACTCATGGGGATACCGCGCCAACAGGTTGGGGAAATGCGCTTCGTCCAGCCCGACCTCCCACAATGCCGCCAACACGCGCTTCTGCCGCTCCGGGCCTTGCATTTCCGGGGCGTGCACCAGCAGCCCCTCGCCGACGATTTCTTCCACCGTCATGCGGGGCGAGAGGGATGAGAACGGATCCTGGAACACCACCTGCATGGTGCGCCGCAGGGCCTTGTCCGCGGCGGCGTCGCGTCCCCAGGGCAGGCCATCCACCAGCAGTTCGCCGGAAAACGGCTGCAGCCCCAACGCCGCCAGCACAATCGTCGACTTGCCCGATCCGGACTCGCCGATCACGCCCAGTGTCTGCCCTGCTGCCAGGTCGAAGCTGGCATCCTGCACCGCCACGAATGCGCCCTTGCGGAACCAGCCGCGGATGCCAGGCACCGGCACCGGGTAGGTGACACGCAGGTGTCTGGCCTGCAACAGCTTGCCCGGCAAGCCGCCGGATACCGCATGGGCCTGGACTTCGACCACGTCGCGCACCGGCTTGCTGTCGATCAGCTTGCGGGTGTAGGCGTGGCGCGGATCGGCGAACACGTCGGCCACGCGACCCTGCTCAACGATCGCGCCGCCTTCCATGACGGCAACCCGGTCGGCGAACTGGCGCACCAGATTCAGGTCGTGCGTGATCAGCAGCACGGCCATGCCGTATTCGCGCTGGAGGTCCGACAGCAACTCCAGTATCTGCGTGCGCACGGTCACGTCCAGTGCGGTCGTGGGTTCATCCGCCAGCAGCAGCGCCGGCCGGCAGGCCAGCGCCATCGCGATCATGGCGCGCTGGCGCTGACCACCGGACAACTGGTGCGGATAGGCCTGCGCCCGGCGCTGCGGTTCGGGGATCCCGGTACTCTCCAGCAATTTCACCGTCGCCGCAGCGCACAGCGAACGGTCCAGCCCCTGCTTGAGTTGCAGCACCTCCGCGATCTGCTCGCCGACCGTGAACAGCGGATTGAGTGCTGTCATCGGCTCCTGGAAGATCATGGCGATGTCCTGCCCGCGGATCGCCTGCAACTCCTGCAAGGGCATGGACAGGAGATCGACAGCAGCGCGCTGGCCAGGTGTAAATCTGGCGCTGCCGCTGCAATGCGCATTCATCGCCAGGCGCAACAGGCTCAGAGCAGTCACGGTCTTGCCCGACCCCGATTCGCCCACCAACGCCAGTTTCTCGCCCCGGGCAATCGAGAAATCAATGCCCCGCACCACGTCCCTGCCATCGAACGCCACCCGAAGGCCACGCACATCGAGCAGGGTCGCCGGGCTGCTTCCTGCCGGCTGCGGTGTGCTCATCCCGGCTCCTTCACGCCGGGTGCCGGATCCTGGTCGGCCTTGCGCGGGTCGAGCGCGTCGCGCAGCGCGTCGCCCATGAAGGTCAACAAGAGCAGGGTCAACACCAGCACCGCGAACGTGGAGAGCGAGATCCACCAGGCGTCGATGTTGTTTTTGCCCTGCGACAGCAGTTCGCCCAGCGAGGGTGTGCCCGGCGGAACCCCCAGGCCCAGGAAGTCGAGCGAGGTCAGCGCCAGAATGGCGCCGCTCATCCGAAACGGCAGGAAGGTCACCAC
>JANOUM010000614.1:0-1983 GCA_031416855.1 Rhodoferax sp.
TGCGGTCGCGCAACTCCGGTTCCTGGCATTGATCTGACAGCGCTGGTGGTGGCGTCAGCCAAGGAGTATTTGGCGTCCGTGCTGCGTTGCAGTACCGACATTTTTGTCATTGAATCAGCCGTTCGCGCCGGCAGCCCGAACCTGACCCAGGTCGTCGGCAGCGCAGTCGCGAAACCGCGAGCCAACGACACCTCATTTGGCTGCGGCTTCGCGCCACCTTCCCGCCTTGAGCAAGTCGTCCTGCGCGCCGCCGCTACGCTTTGCTCTCCCGCTTTTCGACGCCAATTCCCAGCCGCTGGCGATGACTACAAAGTCATGGGTGCTCGTGTCGACGACGTCATCGACCTTACCATCGCTATCGCCATCGTGGATCGCTGGGTGCGCGACATTACCCACTACTTCGAGATCAAGCGCGACATCATCTCGGCGTTGGGCGAGGGCGTTGGATCAGTAGCTAGAATTGAGCTCAATGCACTGGATGACCCGCTATCGATCAGCGAATCCGGTGTCTACCTTACCGTCAGCGGACTCAGCGCGGAGCATGGCGACGACGGTCAGGTGGGTCGCGGCAATCGAGCGAACGGTTTGATCACGCCGCAACGCACCATGTCCCTTGAGGCTACGGCTGGCAAGAATTCGGCCGCCCATGTCGGCAAATTGTACAACCTGCTCGCGTTCGATATCGCGGCGGCAATCGTGCGTGAGCACCCCGAAGTACGTGATGCCTCGGTACAACTGTTGTCCACTATTGGTCGTTGGGCGGACGAACCAGCGGTTGTGGCGATTTCGCTAAGTACCGAGCAGTCGGTCAGCGCCGAACTGGAGGCTTCGGCCCGGCGAATCGCACTGTCTCTTCTGGGACAATTACCAGCGCTGACCGAGCGATTGGTCGAAGGTTCGACGCGCGTCTTCTGAACCAGGCACGGAATCCAGGCTGGAGTCTGAACCCGAGTCCATGATTCGGGCTTTGATTTGGGTCAAAGTCGAGTGTGTCCTTCGAGCGTAGTATCCGAGCTACGCTAAGCCGACCCCGGCTTGAGGAGCCCCCATGAAATCCATTCGATCGCTCGCCCTTGCCATTGCTGTCGGCGCCGTTTGCGCGCCTGCTCTGGCCGGCCAGGATAGCCAGCACCAGGGTCACCATCCCACGGAGCCAAGCGCGGCCACTCCCACAGCCACCCCATCCGCTCCCACTTCGGCTTCCACGTCTGCCCGGCCCGACCAAGCCATGGCGGGAATGGACGCGCAAATGAAGGCGATGCAGGACATGCACGAAAAGATGATGGCTGCCAAGACACCCGAGCAGCGCAAGGCCTTGATGGCCGAGCACATGAAGCTGATGCAGGGCGGCATGAAAATGATGGGCGACATGTCCCCGGGCGGCGCCGGCGCGATGAAGTGCGACACGGGCGAGCAACATGGGCAAATGGAAAAGCGGATGCAGATGATGCAGTCCATGATGCAGATGATGATGGATCGCATGCCCGCGACATCGAAGGATTGACAGAGGACTCGACATGGCACCGTTTCGTACCGGCATTACCTTCGCGATCACTGTCGCGGTGTTCTACGTTCTGTGCACGCTGGTTTGGGTGTTGGCGCCGGGGCCCTTCCTGGGCTTCATGAATAGTCTGTTCCACGGCTTGGATTTTACCAGTTTGGTGCAGTCGACCCGGTTCGCCTGGCCTGCGTTTGTCGTGGTGCTTTTGGTGCTCAGCGCGTGGTCGTTCCTGGCGGGAGCGTTCTTTTCCTGGTTGTTCAATCGCCTGGCGCGTTGATGGCCGCCGGCCCTGAGGGGGTTGCATGAATCACGATCACGCGCAACACGATCCGCCGCCGCGGCCATTCTGGGGTTCGCGCTACTCGATTGGCCTGCTGGTGTTCGGCGGCATCGCGCTGTACTTCCTGCTGAGCGAGCACCGCGCCCATTTCCTGGGCGTCGTGCCGTTGCTGCTATTGCTTGCCTGTCCGCTGATGCATGTC
>JANOUM010000615.1:0-2724 GCA_031416855.1 Rhodoferax sp.
CCCAGACGCAGCAGCGAATCACCAGCGGATAGCAGCAGCACCTCGCACTCGGCCAGCGCCGCCTCCAGTTCGTCCGGGTCGGCATCGCGGAACAGGGCGATCCAGCGAAAGTCGTCCTCGCGCCGGGCGCCGCGCCGGCGATCTGGTGCGACGACTCCCTCTGCAACCCGTCGGTCGTGGCCGCGACGAAAATGTGTCGTGGCAGAACGCTTCATTGCGCTTTCCAGCGTGTGCCAAACGTCAGGTGGTTGCGTCCCTCTTCATGGCGATAGTCCAGCCAGTCGGAAAAACGGCGGATCATCACCAGCCCAAGGCCGCCCGGTGCGGCTTCGTCGAGCGTTTTTGGCAGCGGTTTTTCTGCGACGGTCAGCGGATTGAAGGCAATGCCCGTATCCGACACCATTACGCCGGCTTTGCCGCCATTCGCATCGGCGACGACCTCCAACCGCAACGAGATCGGCGACGACAGCGCATTCGCCCCACCGTGGCAAATGACATTCGCCAGCACCTCGTTTAGCGACAACACCAGCCGCTCCGCCATCGCTTGCGGCACCTCGCGCTGCCGACAAGCCGAGTCGAGCCAATCCGAGGCACGCCGTACTTCGGTGCCAGTGGCACTGATCGAGAGTTCGTCATCGCGCGGCAACACAAGTAGCCCGTCCCAACATTCAAGCGGAGACAGACTTTTCGGCCTCGGCAAAATTGTTGAAGACGGGAATCAGCTCGTTCACCCCGGTGGCCTCGAGGCTCATCAAGACGGTCGAGTCGCCATGGACGACCAGCGCCATCTTGCCGCCGCGTTGCTGAACCGTCTTGGCGCTGGTAATGAGCGCGCGGATGCCGATCGAGGCGAGGTACTTGAGCCGGGACAGATCGACCACCACACCTTTTTTCGGCGCCGCAGTTAGTTCCTCGAGTTGCTTGGCGACCGAGTCGGTACCCGGTAGGTCGAGGCGCCCTGAGATAGAGATCCGTCGAAGATTTTCGCCGATGTCTGTATGGCTGATGGACATGATGAATTTACCTACCAAAGTTTGAAAGCGGCACCGCAGCAAGTATGACATAGGCGTGTGAATTTGCGGGCATATAGAGCCATTTCATTTGCGGCCTAATGGAGCCAGCCAATTCGCGGCCTAATAGAGCCAGGGGATTTGCGACCTAATGAGGCCATTAGATGTGAAGTTGTAGCGGTTTTGGACTTCTTGATTGCGTAGCCTTGCGGGATTTTTTCCAAAGGGAAACGCAATGGCCAACAGGAGGTTCGAGATGTTTGAAATACGTCAGATTATTCAGCGACTGCGATTGGGCGAGTCGGTTCGCCAAATCGCGCGAAGCCAGCGCGTGGGCCGGGCAACGGTGGCATCGATCCATGCCCTTGCAATCGAGCACAACTGGCTCGATGCCGGGGCACCAATCCCGGACGATGCCACGCTAGCCACGTTCAGGAAGCCCCCACCCACGACACCGCAGTGCGTATCGAGTGTGGAGGCATTCCGGGACGAGATTCTGGCGTGGCACGCGCTGGGCATCAACGCCACCACGATCCGGCGGGCGTTGCAGCAACAGCACGGCTACAACGGCAGTGTGCATGCGCTGTACCGCTTTCTCAAGCGCGAGGTGTGCAAGACCCCTGAGGCGACGATCAAGCTCGATTTCGCAGTGGGCGACATGGCGCAGGTCGACTTCGGCATGGGTCCGGTCATCACCGACCGCCAGAGCGGTGAAGTCTTCAAGACCTGGATCTTCGTGATGACCCTCGCCTGGAGCCGTCACCAGTACGCCCGGATCGTGAAGAATCAGACCATCGAGACCTGGTTGGCGTGCCATCGCCACGCCTTCGAGTGGTTCAACGGTGTGCCCAAAAAGATTCGCATCGATAACCCCAAGTGCGCGATCACCAAAGCGTGTTATTACGAGCCGACCGTGCAGCGCTCCTACGGCGAATTGGCGCTCGGATATTCGTTCCTGATCGATCCGTGTCCGGTGGCAGATCCGCAGAAAAAAGGGCGGGTGGAATCGGGGGTGAAGTATGTCAAAAACAACTTCGTCCCCCTGCGCGATTTCCATAGCCTGGTACAGGCCAACGAGTTGCTACACACCTGGGTCATGGGCGAGGCTGGAAACCGCATTCACGGCAGCACCCGCGAACGCCCGCTGAAGCTGTTTACCGAGACCGAACAAGGGTTGCTGCAGGCCCTGCCAGCGATGGTGCCCGAGTGTGCCACCTGGGAGAAAGCCAAGCTCCATCCGAACTGCCATGTCCAGTTTGCGTATTGCCATTACTCGGCACCGTTCGCCCTGATCGGCCAGACGCTCTGGCTCGAAATCACGCCGCACGCACTGCGCATCTATCGCGACCATGAACTCGTCGCCATCCATCCGCGACAGTTCAAGCACGGCGATAAGTCGACCGTCAACGACCACCTGCCACCCGATGCACAGGCCTACCTGATGCGCGATCCGCAGTGGTGCCTGACCCAAGCCAGGACCATCGGCCCGGCCTGCCTGGCGCTGGTTGAGACCCTGTTTGGTCATCGCGTGCTGGATCACCTGCGCGCAGCCCAGGGGCTCATTCGTCTGGGCGATCAATACGGTCGTCGTCGGCTTGAATCGGCCTGTGCTCGCGCGCTCGCGTTCGGCGCACCCCAGTATCGGACGGTCAAGCAGATCTTGAGTCAAGGCCTGGACCAGCAGCCGGACCTGATCGAGATCGTCGAACTGGAA
>JANOUM010000616.1:0-1640 GCA_031416855.1 Rhodoferax sp.
TATTTTCATGGGACCGCATCGACAATCGGGCAGCCACCGGCCGCCAGGCCGCGCACTCAACACGCTGCCTCAAGTCTGTCCGTCCGCCGCTGCCAAAAACACCACCGACGCCGGCCGCCCGCTGCGCGGATGGATCGGCCAGTGCTCGCCCACCAGCCGCAGCCCACAGGCCATGAACAGCGCCCGCCAGCTTTCCAGCGTACGGAAATACCAGGGTGCAGCGTTCACGAAGCGCTGGTTGAAGCCGTCCCACGAGCCCTGGCGCCAGCCGTCCTCATAGGGCTGGGTGCCGCAGGCCTCGACCGGGTGCAGAGTCTGCACGATGAAGTGCCCGCCCGGGTTCAGCAACATAACCACGCCGCGCAGCAACTGTTCGGTCGATTCCTTACCGATCAGCGCGAAGTTGCAGCTGACCGTGTCGGCGCGCCAGGCCACAGCCCCACGCGCGATGTCGTCGTAACTGGCGACCGCAAACTCGCCGCCCTGGCGCTTGGACGACTCGATCAGGGCCGGCACGACGTCGAGCCCGCGCGCCGCAATGCCACGCTCGCGCAGCCGGCGCACCAGCCAGCCTTCGCCGCAGCCGACATCGATCACGCTGGCGGGCTGCGTGGCGACGATGGCCGACTCGATCGCCAGGTTGGTGGCAAGCAAGCGGCTGGAGATCTCCTGGTTGCGGATGGCGTCGACCCAAGGGTCCGCGTTTTGGTGCCAGCAGTCGAGGATGTGCTGCTCGGGGTCTTGCGTCGAGATTTCAGACGGCATATACGGCCCCCAGAACACACGGGCGGCTGGCGCCGGTGACCGAGGGCAAGTTGCCCGGCAGTCCCAGCACGGTGCGGCGCGCAAAACTCGCAAAGGCGATGGCCTCGACCTGGTCGGGCGCAATGCCGCGTGCCGCGGTGCTCTGCACGGTCCAGAGCGGCAGCGCGGCGGCCAGGCAGTGCATGAAAAAGTCGTTCATCGCGGCGCCGCCGCAGACGAACAACTCACCCCCGGCCACATCCACAGGGGCCACGGCGTCGGCCACCGTGCGCACGGTGAACTCCAGCAGCGTGCGCATCACGTCGGCATCCGCCGCCTGCTGACAGGCGCTGCCCACGATGCGGGCCTGCAGCCACTGCATGTGGAACAGTTCGCGCCCGGTGCTCTTCGGATGCGCAAGCTGCAGGTAGGGCTCCTGCAGCATCACGGCCAGCAAGGCGTCTTGCACCTTCCCGCTGCGCGCCCACTGCCCTTTGTCGTCGTACGGCCGGCCGGTCTTGGCGGTGCACCAGCCATCCATCAGCACGTTGGCGGGACCGGTATCGAAACCATAGGTATCCTGGCCGGGCAGCATGGCCGTGATGTTGGCGATGCCGCCACCGTTGAGCACCACGCGGGTGCGGGTGGCATGGCGGAACCAGTGGTCGTGAAAGGCCGGCGCCAATGGCGCGCCCTGCCCGCCCAGCGCCATGTCGCGGCGCCGGAAATCGGCCACCACCGGCACGCCGGTGCCTACGGCAATGGTGTTCGGGTCGCCGATCTGCAGCGTGAAGCGGTCGGGGCCCAGCGGTTGGTGGTAGACCGTCTGCCCGTGCACACCGACGGCCGTCACCTGCGATGGCTCCAGTCTGGCGGCGGACAAAGCCGCACGGATC
>JANOUM010000617.1:0-3268 GCA_031416855.1 Rhodoferax sp.
CACCCGCGCGCGATTTCCAGGAGTTGCTGGCTGGCAAGGTAGATTTCACGGTCGCGAGCCTGATCGAAGGCGCGGCTTTGATGAAGCAGTACCCTGAGTTGCAGCTTATCCTGCTGGACAAACCCAAGAACAGCATCCCGATGGCATTCCTTATGCCCATCGAAGACCAGCAGTGGCTCAACTTCGTCAACAACTGGATCACGATCAAGCAACAGAACGGCTACTTTGCAGAACTCAACAAGCAGTGGGGCGTGGTCGGACAGGAGTGAACCTGCAACTGGCGGCGGCGTCGCGTTGCGCTGACACCACGTGGGTTCTGCCATCTTGACCGTTGCGGGGCAGGTGGCGGAGTGGGTTGCAGCCTTCGCGGTCGACCAGGCCCCAGCCACTGTACGCCATGAGGCTGGTCGGAGTTTGCTCGACGTGGTGGGTGTCTCGCTCGCCGGTGCAGACCATGTCGCCTGCCGGCAAGTTCGGGCGGTAGCAGCGCAGCAATATGGTGCCGGTGACTGCACGGTGCTCGGCGCCTCACACCGAGGCCCGGCTTTTGCGGCCGCATTGGTGAACGGCACGGCGGCCCATGCGCTGGATTTCGACGACGTTTCCTACGACGGCATGGTACATGCCAGCGCCGTCGTGTGGCCGGCCGTGCTGGCCGCAGCGGAGTCGGCCGACAGCTCGGGGAGGCTGGCTTTTGACTCATTTGTCGCTGCTGTGGAGGTGCATTGCGCACTCGGGCGCGCCTTTACCCACAACCTGTTCTGGGAGGGATTCTGGACCACCGGCTTGCTGGGCTCGGTTGCCGCAGCCGCCGGCGCAGCCAAGGCATTGGCATTGGACGTTGCCACCACGACCTCCGCCATCGAAATCGCCATGACGCAAGCCAGTGGCATGCGCGTGATCGTCGGTACGCCGATGAAGGCGGTGGCGTGCGGCCTGGCCGCCGAGGCCGGCGTGCGGGCGGCGGTGATGGCCCGCGCCGGCATCAGCGTTCAGGCCGACGTTGCCGGCCATCCCTATGGCCTGGCGGCACTGCTGAATGGCGGCGTGTTGCAGCACGCCGAGATTGCCAGGCTGGGGCGTGACTACGTGTTCGAGCTGGCCCCCATGGCGTTCAAGCAGTACCCGGTGTGCTCCTACGGCCAAGCTGCGGTCGAGGCCTTGCAGGATGCCCTGACCGAGCTGGCTGAGCCTGCGGCGCGGGTGCGTTGCGAGGTGCCAGCGGCGGTGCTGGACAACATGCCGTTCGGGTCGCCAAAGAGCCCCACCGAGGCGCAATTCAGTGTGCCTTTTGCCCTGGGTGCCGTACTGGCCTTCGGTTCGGTGCTGCCGTCCCAATTGAATGCCGCAACTATGGCGGATCCCCGACTGGCTGCCGCGCTGAGCAGGATCGAGGTGCGCGTCGCGGCAGGGGCTGCTGCGCTCGCGCTGGAGGGTTGCAGCGAAGGTGCCGTTGTCACGGTGACAGCCAACGATGGTCGAAGTGTCTGCGGCACGGTTCGTGTACCTACCGGCATGCCGCAGCGACCACTGTCGGACGACCTGCTGGTGTCCAAGTTCCATGCCTGCGCCAACCCGGTGCTTGGCGCCGCGGCCGCCCGAACATTGCGCCGCCGAATTGCCGTTCTGCCTGATCTGGCGCATATTCGCACTTTGTACGACGTCGGCGCAATCGGCCCCCTGTGAACCAGCATTCCCCCCCATGACACTCTGGAGACCATGATGACCATCCACCAAAACGCGGGCACGACCAGCCATCAACCGATTTCACCGGCCGAGCCGGGCCTGGTCGACCTCAAGCGCCAGTTGTATGGCACCTCACGACCGTGGGAGGCCGAAAACGGCTTCTCGCGCGCGGTGCGCATTGGCAACCTGGTCGAAACCAGTTTGTGCTCGCCCTCCGCACCGGATGGCACCATCCTGTTTCCTGGTGACGTCTATCGCCAGACCCAGGCGGCGCTGGCCATGATCGGGGAGGCGCTCAACGCGCTGGGAATGGATTTCAAGGACGTCATCAAGACCCGCATTTATGTCGCCGACCCGCGGCATTGGGTCGACTCGGGCCGTGCCCACGCCGAGGTTTTCAAGGACATCCGGCCGACCCTGGGATGGATCTACATGAGTGCGTTCTTCAACCCGGACATTGTGGTTGAGGTGGAGTGCACGGCGTACCGTGCGCCCTGAGGGAGCCATCATGAAGGTCACTGGCGGGCGCGCATATTACGGGCATGCCATCGGCGTGCTGTTGTTCGACGAGCGGCGTTATCCGATATTGCCGGGGGATGTGGCCAACGCATCAAGTTATGACCTGCCGGTGCGACTCAAGGTGGTGCCGGGCCTGGTGGACGTGCCGCCGCCTCCAAAGCGCTGGCCAAATGGCCAGGCACCCGTTGGTGCGCGCCTGCTCAGGGCCGCAGCGCTTGAGCTGCAAGACGAAGGGGTGCGCGCCATCGTGGCCGGCTGTGGCTTTTTCGTAGCCATGCAGGACTATCTGACCGAGGAGGTCAGCATCCCGGTGTTCACCTCTCCACTGATCCTCATCCCCGTGTTGAGTCGCATGCTGGGCAATCGCAAGATTGGCATACTCACGGCGTCGGCATCACTGCTGGACGACGCATTCATGGAAGTCGCCGGTGCGACGAAGAAGATGAACCTTGTGATTCAGGGTATTGAGGATTCCGCAGAGTTCTATGCCACCCACATGGGCGGCAAGCGCATCGAGATGGACGTCGATCTGCTGCGTGATGAAGTGGTCGGGATCGCCAAGCGGTTTGCCAAGGCCCATCCGGACATGGCGGGCATGCTGATTGAATGCTCCAACCTGCCAACGTTCTCCGCCGACATCCAGCGCGAAACCGGATTACCTGTTTTTGACTATTTCACGTTTGTGAAGTTTGTCCAGGCCAGCATCGTTCACACGCCATTTCGCGGCTTTTTGTGAAATGCCTGCGGTGATTCAGGTTTTGGCAAGGGCCTCGAAAAACTGCTGGCGAAGTACCCCGCTGTGGATGACGGACCAGTCCTGTGGGTAGGGCTCGCCCGCCACAACCTTGAGCACCACAAACACCGGTCCTTGCTCCTTGAGAACTGCACCGATACGCCGGTCGAAGTCGGCCAGATCGTCAAACTCGAAGACCTTCTCGATCCCGGCAGCGCGGGCGAACCCGGCAAAACTGACCTTGCTGGCGCCCGGGATCGGATGCAAGCCGTTGGCCTCATAGGTGTTGTTCTGGCAGACGAAATGCACCAGGTTGGGCGGCGCCGCTTC
>JANOUM010000618.1:0-5230 GCA_031416855.1 Rhodoferax sp.
CGGCAAACGCGCGCAGGATGCGGGTGCGCACCTGGGCCTGCACCTGGGCCACGGCCGCCTCTTCTATCCCGCTGGCAGGATGAAACACAACGACCGGTGGTGATGCGCAGTCGGCGCTGGCGTCACCCCCCAGCGACTCAAGCACCCCATCGATCGCACAGATATGGAAATGCACATGGGTGTTCAGGCTCGACCCAAACCGGTGGATGAAGGCGACGGCACCGATATGCACCGACGCCTTGTCAAGCTTGGCCACCCCTGGGCATTGGCGCAGCAGGCATTGCTCGATGACCCTCGAAAAGATGCGCAGAATGACCGCCTTGTCGCTCACGGCATTCCTGGCGCTGCTGTCCAAGGGACTGCAGGCTGACGAGGGCGCCGTGTGCCGCCCCTGTTCTGCCGTGTTCGGGGTGCCGTGGAGAAGAAAATGGGCGTTTGAAAGCCTATCCCCAGCAGCTTGCCGAAGCCGCGCAGCAGGCGGGCGCACAGGCCATCATCAAGCGCAACCCGCGCGACTTCGCGCACAGCCCGGTGCGCGCGCACACACCGGCGCAGTGGCTGGTGATGTACCGGTAGGCGGCCCCTTCCAGTCGGGCGTCAAGAGCTGTCGATGATGGACAGCCTGGGCTCGAATTCCTGGCCCCCGTGGTACTTGAAAGACGGCCAGACCTTGCCGTCAGAGCTCAGCGGTACGCAAAGCCTGTCCGCTGGACCGAGCAGTCAGGTTTTTCGCCTTGCCACGATTGCGAACGAGCCTGATCTCCAGCCTGCAATCGAGGGCTTGCGCGTACTTGGTAAGCGTTGCAAGCGAGGGCGAATGCTTGCCCTGGCCCGATTCCATGCGCGCCACCGCAGATTGCGTGGTGCCGATCTTCTCCGCCACTTGGGCCTGGGTGAGCCCTTGTTCCGCCCGAGCCTTCAAGAATTGATCCAGCAGCGAATATTCCTCGCTCAGCTCGTCGAACCGGGCCTTTACTTCCACGCGTCCCAGCGCCTTCGCGCGCAACTGCCTATGCGTCAACATCATTCCACTCCTTCATGCGCTTGCGCGCAACAGCCAGTTCTCCGGGTGGAGTCTTTCCAGTCTTCTTCACGAACTGGTGAAGCATGACCACCCTGCGCTTGACCAGCGTGCAATAGAACACCCGCGCTATCCCTTCCCTGGACTTCAAGCGCATTTCGAAAAGCCCCGAGCCCATTGCTCGCGTATGAGGCATGCCCAGATCTGGGCCGTACTGCACCATGCGGTCAGCCAGGTGCAGATACCGCGCCAGCAAGCCAGCGGGAAGCGCCAGCACAGCCGCCTAGAGCTTTTCGTCGTGGTACTTGATCTCCCAGGCCATTAGGCGAAGCATAGCAAATACGCTATATCGCTGGATAGGTATCCGGATAAACAAGTGGAGAAGACTGTTGGCAAGCAACAGGCGACCAGGCAAATCCTCCAACTCTTGAGCTTGTTTGAAATCGCCCCGGTGACCCGCGCAGTGCTGGACGGTGCGCTGGCAAACAAGGCGACAGACTTCGAGGATGCCGTGCTTGCCGAGGCCGCGAATCAGGCGGGCGCCCAAGGCATCATCACGCGAAACCTGCGAGACTTCGCGCACAGCCCGGTGCGCGCGCATACGCTGGCGCAGTGGCCGACGATGCATCGGTAGCCTCACACCTTGGATTCATGTTGGACTGCACCATCAACTCAGGGGGCTCGTTGCCGTGGACACAAACACAAGAGAATTTCAACGAACTGCTAGGCCTTCTCAGCATCCCAACCCCGCGCGGCGGGCCAGGCGTTCTGGAAGAAACTGTGCACTTCGGCAATATAGATGGCAGGTGTTATGTCTGATTTCAGGGGCTGTTGGCCTTGAAAAGTTTTGTTTCTTGTGAGAAGAAAATGGGCGTTTGAAAAGCCTATCCCCAGCAGCCACCACCAACGATATCGGCCGCGCACGCCCGCAAACATGCTCAGGCGGCAGTGGCCGTGTAGTGAAGACCTACGGCTTCGCGCCAGGCCCGCGTGCCCAAGGAAGAGACGCAGCCCGAAGAGATCGTCATGCGTCGTGGCGGTGGCGGCTACGGCACTGAAGCCGACGCCCAGGCAGCGGTCGCCAGCAAGCAAACCGCACGCCCCGATCTGGACTGGCGCGTCGAGCCCATGGAGAACGGCAGGCTTCGCATCGCTGGGTACACCATAGAGGCTTCAGACAAAGCCACAGAGCCCGCAAATGCGACTCCGCAGGCAACCACATCGAACCCGATAGAGATTGCCGCGACGCCGACCTCGATCTGGACCGGGCGCAGCGGCGGCGGATATGCGACGGTCGAAGCCGCGCAGGCTCAGATTCGAGCCCGCCAGAGCGCAGGGCCATCCCTCCAGTGGAAAGCCGAGCAGTTGCCCAATGGCCCACGCACTTGCCAAACTCGCGTCGTGCCCCAATAATTCAACTTGTACTTATATTAATCTACATGAATATGGCGCAACTCCGCCGGGCGCTGTGCAAGGCGTCGTCCCGGTGCGGTTTGGGAGTCCGGGCTTGGCTTGCAGCCGCGGCTGTGGCCTGGTGTGCGGGTGGCTCGGTGTGGGCCCAGCCAGTGACGGAGGTGGCGCCGAAGCAGCTTGCATCGGACGTCTGGTATGTGCAGGGGCTCTCCGCGCTGGGCTCGCCCGCCAACCAGAATTTCATCTCGAACGCCGGTTTCGTGGTGACCCCGGCCGGGGTGGTGGTGATCGACGCGTTGGGGTCCCCGGCGCTGGCGCGACGCCTGATCGCCGAGATCCGCAAGGTCAGTGCGCAACCCATCACGCATGTGATCGTGACGCACTACCATGCCGACCACATCTATGGCCTGCAGGCCTTCAAGGCCGCCGGCGCGCGGATCATCGCCCATCGCGCGGCGCGCGAGTACCTGCAGTCCGACACCGCGCGCCTGCGGCTCGAAGCTTCCCGCCAGGAACTCGCGCCGTGGGTCGATGCGCAGACCCGGTTGGTTGAGGCGGATGACTGGATCGACGGGGACCGGTTATTGACGGTCGGTGGCGTGCCGCTGGATATCCGGCATGTGGGGCCGTCGCACACGCCGGAAGATCTGGTGGTGTACCTGCCGCGACACAAGCTGCTGTTTGCCGGCGACCTGGTGTTTCGCGCTCGCATTCCGTTTGTCGGGCAGGCCGACAGCAAGCAGTGGATCCAGGCGCTGGATGCGCTGCTGCGCTTTGACACCGCGGTGATCGTGCCGGGTCACGGTCCGGTGTCGACATCTGCCCGCGAGGACATGCAACTCACACGCGACTACCTGACCCACCTTCGTACTACCATGGGAACGGCGGCCAGGAACCTCGAACCCTTCGAGGACGCCTACAAGGCCGCCGACTGGAGCCGCTTCGACAAGTTGCCGCTGTTCAGGGTCGCCAACCGCATGAATGCCTACAACACCTATTTGCTGATGGAGCAGGAGTCCAAATGAATGCGCTGGCGCGACCTGACGCGGTTTCGGCTTCCCGGCGCAATCTGGTGCTGGGTGCGGGCGCACTCGCCATGGCGGGCCTGGCGCGGGCGGACAACGGCACCCTGCCCCTGGCCACGTCGTTGCCGCGGCATCTCGCGAGCGCCCTGGGTCGGGGCGATCCGCTGGTGGTGATGGTAAGCCTGCCGGGATGCCCGTTTTGCAAGGTCGCGCGCGCGAACTACCTCGCGCCGCTGCTGCGCGACCAGCAGCTGCCTATTGTCCAGGTCGACATGCAGGCCCGGCTATCGCTTGTGGGTTTCCAGGGGGACAGCACCTCCCATGACGCACAGATCCAGGCCTGGGGCGTCAACGTGGCGCCGACCGTGCTGTTTTTCGGCCGCGGCGGCACCGAGGTCGCCAGGCGCATGGTGGGTGGCATGCTGACAGATTTTTACGGTGCCTACCTGGACCAGCGCCTTGCCACGGCACGCAAGGCCTTGTCATGATACTGCCCGACCCGGGCCGGGCTGCACTTATTCCCGCTCCACCTCGAGGTAGGTCCAGCTGGCGTTGCCAGGCATCAGGTCGGGTCCGTGGCGCAACCGCAGGAAACGCGCCGATTCCGGCAGTGCATTGAAGGCCTGGCTGGCGGTGCTCACATCGACGCCGCTGTCCACAGCCTTCTTCATGTAGGCGCGCAGTGCCACCAGGTAGTCGCGCGTGCTGGCCTGGGCACCGGCCACGCTGGTGATGCTCCCGTGCCCGGGCACGATGGCGACCGGGCGCAAGGATTCGATCACCTGGAACGCGGCCAGCCATGCCCGTGTGTTGCTGACCGGGAGGACACTGAGCATGCGATCGGTATAGACGATATCGCCGGCGAACAGCACGCTGCGGTCGGGCAGCCACACCATCATGTCGCCCGGCGTGTGGCCGCCACCGCGGTGGCGCAACTCCAGGCGAATGCCACCCAGGACGAGTTGCGCGTCGTTCGACGCGATGAACCGGTCGGGCAGCGCGGGGACGGTCCCGTCGGCCCGCTCCTTCAGGACGTCGCGCAATACAGCCACCTGGTCGGCACCGCGCGCCAGCATGTCGGCGCGGGCCCGCTCGTGAGAGATGATCTCGGACCCTTGCCCGCGGAAGTAGCCATTGCCGAGCCACCGCTGGTCCTGCCCACCGGTGTTGATCACCCAGCGCACCGGCTGGGGGGTGACCTGGCGCACCGCCTGATGGATCTGCCGCGCCGACTGGAACGATGCGCCGCTGTCGATCAGCACGGCACCGTGTGCGGTCACCAGCAGCCCGATATTGGCGTTGAGCCCCTCGTTCTCGTAGCTGCGTCCACCGGTATCTCCGATGTGCGCGTAGACGCCGTCGGCCACCGGCACAAAACGTACGTCTACCGCTTGGGCGGGGCCGCCTGCCAGTGCCAGTGCCGCGATGCCCACCACAGCCAGCCGTGCGCCCGTTGAAACCTGCACCTTGCCCGCGGCGCGGCTGCGCCCCGCAGACCACAGTGCCTGCCTCATGGCTTGATGTAGGCGAAATTCTCGCGGCTCTGCAGGCGGCCGATGCGCACCACACCGGAGGGGGTGAAGGTGGCGTCCATGCTGAACTGTTCCTTCTTCAGGTTGCGGTTGCGCAGCGTGATCTCGCAGATCTCGAATGTGACCCCGCGCGCCTTGAGCGCACTGACCAGTGAGCCGTAGTCGATGTTGGCGTCTTTGGCGTCCTTGGCGCCTTCCATCAGGAAATCAACGCCATTGGCATGGGTCACGACCGCAAT
>JANOUM010000619.1:0-2493 GCA_031416855.1 Rhodoferax sp.
GCATTTTCTGCAGGGCCGCATGCGCCAGGTCACGGTGCGCGCCCGCATGTTGCCGCTACCCAGCCACCTGGACTTGTCGAACTACAGCACCGAGGCGAGCGTGCGGGTGGTGTTCCACACCTGGGTGCAGCAGACGTGGCAAGAGAAAGACGCGCTGATCACCACGTTGTTGCGGCCCGCCAAGCCGTGATACGGTGTGGTGCCGTGCCCCTGGGACGGGCCGCCTGCCCACATCAGTACGCGGCGGCGCCCCCCCACAGCTGCTTGAGGCGCGCGTCGCGGCCGCAACTGGTGCGGTAGACCTTGTAGCGCACCGGGTTCTTGAGATAGTAGTCCTGGTGGTAGTCCTCGGCCGGATAAAAAGTGCTGGCCGGCACGACCTCGGTGACGATCGGTTCCTTGAACGGTTTGGTCTTTTCCAGTGCGGCGCGAGACGCCGTGGCGACGCGCAACTGATCCGCATCCTGCGCGAAGATCGCCGTGCGGTAGGGTGAGCCAGAATCGCAGAACTGCCGATCGCGTGTGGTCGGGTCGATGGTGCGCCAGAAATGCTGCACCAGTTTGTCGTAACTCACCCGCGCCGGGTCGAACACGATCTCCACCGCCTCCGCATGCCCGGTGGTGTTGGCGGAGACCTGTTCGTACGTGGGGTTGGCCGTCTTGCCGCCGGTGTAGCCCGACGTGGTGGAGATCACCCCCGCGAGCTTGTCGAAGTCGGACTCCACACACCAGAAGCAGCCCCCGGCGAATACCGCCTTGGCGGTTTGTCCGGCAGCATGGGCCGGCACGGCCGCAGCCACTAGCACAATAGCCATGGCGAGGCAACGCAGGATGAAGATCGGACGGGGCTTTGGCATGTCGGGTTCCTGGTCGAAAGGTTCAAACTAGGTTCTGTAGCAGGGTCGCGCACAGCAGCCCATTCTTACTGCCATCTTCGGGGGACGTGCAACAACATGAAAACTGACATTCTTGTCCAAGGCGGTATGGTGGTCGACGGGACTGGTGCTGCCCCACGCGCGGCCGACGTCGGCATCATGGGCGGGCGCATCGCCTACATCGGGCGGGCAACCGGCGTAATCGCGCACCAGATCATCGACGCCACCGGCATGGTGGTGTCGCCCGGTTTCATCGACATCCACACCCACTCCGACATGAGCCTGCTGCAGGACGGGCGGGCGCAGAGCAAGGTGAGCCAGGGTGTCACCACCGAGGTGACCGGCAACTGCGGCTTCTCGCCCTTCCCGATCAACCCGCAGCACCTGCAGCTGCACCTGGACCTGCTTGCGGGCATCGGGGACGACGCGATGGAACTGACCTGGACCGACCTGGACGGTTACCGCCAGGCGGCGGAGTCGCGTGGCATCGCGATCAACATCGCACCGCTGGTCGGCCACGGTGCCCTGCGCATCGCCGCCATGGGTGTCGACAGCGGACCGGCCAGCCTCGCGCAGATGGACCGGATGCGGTCCCTGTTGTGGAGCATGCTCGACCAGGGCGCGTTCGGGATGACCACCGGACTGACCTACGTGCCCTCGCGGTATGCACCCACCAGCGAGCTCGTTTCATTGTGCGAAACGCTGGCCGCGCGCGGGCGTCTGTATGCCTCCCATGCCCGCGACAGAGATCTTCACGGCACCGACCACCGTTATGGCCCGTTGCATGAAGCGATGCACCTGGGACGTGCCACCGGCGTCAAGGTGCAGTATTCGCATGCAGCCATCAACACCCCGTCCGAATGGGGCACAGCAGCCGCCTGGATTGCGCACTTCGAGGACGCGGTGCAGCACGGCGTGGATGCCGCGTTCGACGTCTATCCCTACGATGCGTCGAGCTCGGCGCTGACGCAGTACCTGCCGGCCTGGGTGCAGGAAGGCGGCGTGGCCGCGATGCGCGAGCGCCTGTCCGACCCCGCCACCATGGAGCGCGCCGAAGCCGATCTGGCGCTGGGCTGGTCCGCCAACCGCATCCCCTGGTTGTGGAACCGGGTGGTGCTCGCCCGCACCGACGGCCTGCTGGGAGCCGTCGAGGGCAAGACGATCCAGGCCGCGGCGCAGGAGGCGGGCAAGACCCCGGCGCGGTACACCCTGGAGTTGTGTCGCGCTGGTGGCAACCGGGTGATGGTGGTGCTGTTCTACCGCACCGAGGACGACATGCGTACTTTTCTCCGATGCCACCATGCACTGGTCGGGTCGGACGGCTCCGCCATCGCGTTTGACCAGGGCACGCGCCAGCCGCACCCGCGCAACTTCGGCGCCAGCGTACGCGTGCTGGGCCGTCTGGTGCGCGAACTCGGTGACCTGGATCTCGCGACCGCCGTGGCCAAGATGAGCGGCGCCGTGGCGTCACGCCTGCGCATGTTCGACCGTGGCACGCTGACGCCGGGCGCTGCCGCCGACGTGGTGGTGTTCGACCCGCAGGAGGTGCGCGACCGCGGCACCTACCTGCAACCGTGCCAGAAGGCCACCGGCGTGCACCACGTGCTGGTAAACGGCG
>JANOUM010000620.1:0-5426 GCA_031416855.1 Rhodoferax sp.
AAGGTGCTGCAGCAACTGCAGCAGGCCCTGCGCGAAGGCGACTGGAAGGTGACCGTGGCGGTGCACGGCGCGAGCCAGATCATCGCCGTCTGGCCGGGTTTTCGCGAACATGCCTACGGCATCGCGATCGACGTGGGCTCCACGACCATCGCCGCCCACCTGTGCAACCTGGCCACCGGCGACGTGGTGGCGGCGGCCGGCATCATGAACCCGCAGATCCGCTTTGGCGAAGACCTGATGAGCCGGGTGTCGTACCTGATGATGAATCCGGGCGGCGAGAAGGAGATGACCGACGCGGTACGGGGTGCCATCAACGAACTGGCCACCGATGTGGCGCGCCAGGTCGGCATCCCGGCGACCGACATCCTCGAGGCCACCTTCGTCGGCAATCCCATCATGCACCACCTGCTGCTGGGCATCAATCCGATCGAGCTCGGCGGTGCGCCGTTCGCATTGGCCACCGACCGCGCCATCACGCTGTGGGCGGTGGAGATCGACTTCCATATCCACCGCAACGCGCGCATCTACGTATTGCCGTGTATCGCCGGTCACGTCGGTGCCGACACCGCCGGCGTGGTGCTGGCCGAGCGGCCCGACCTGAGCGAGGAGGTGACACTGCTGGTCGACGTGGGCACCAACGCCGAGATCGTTCTGGGCAACAACAAACGCCTGCTGGCCTGCTCCAGCCCCACCGGCCCGGCCTTCGAAGGCGCGCAGATCAGCTGCGGCCAGCGCGCCGCACCGGGCGCCATCGAGCGCGTGCGCGTCGACGTGGCTACGCTGGAGCCGCGTTTCAAGGTGATCGGCTGCGATTTGTGGTCCGACGATGCCGGTTTTGCGAGCGCCACCGCGGCCTGCGGAGTGACCGGCATCTGCGGCTCGGGCATCATCGAGATCCTGGCCGAGTTGTACCTGGCCGGCGTGATCCGCCACGACGGCGTCATCAACGGCGAACTCGCCGCACGCAACCCGCGCATCCAGAGCGACGGGCGCACCTTCTCCTATGAGATCTGCAAGGCCGGCACCGGCACCTCGTCGATCAAGGTGACGCAGAACGACGTGCGCGCGATCCAGCTCGGCAAGGCTGCGTTGTACGCCGGTGTGCGCCTGCTGATGGAGCGCATGGGCATCGACAAGGTCGACCGCATCCGGTTGGCCGGCGCCTTTGGCAGCCACATCGACGTCAAATACGCGATGGTGCTGGGCATGATCCCCGACTGCGCGCTTGACCACGTCAGTTCGGCCGGTAATGCCGCTGGCACCGGCGCGCGCATCGCGCTGCTCGACCAGCGCTCGCGCCGCGAGATCGAGCAGCTGGTGCGACGGGTCGAGAAGATCGAGACCGCCGTCGAGCCGCGGTTCCAGGAGTTCTTCGTCGAGGCGATGGCAATTCCCCACCTGACGGCGCCGTTCGAGCGGCTGCGCGAGGTGGTGACACTGCCCGAGCGTAGCGTGATCCACAACGAGTCGTCGACCCGCAGCCGGCGCGCGGCTCGGCGCGTGCCGCGTGCCGACGTCGCCCCGTAAAATCTCCCCATCCCAAGGAAGCACCATGCAACGCAAGACCCTGATCGTTGTCGCCGCCACGTTGTTGTCCCTCGGCCTGCAGGCCGCCGCGGCCGAGGACGCCAGTTGCAGGACAGTGCGTTTTGTCGACGTCGGCTGGAGTGATATCGCCGCCACCACCGGCCTGGCGTCCGTGGTGCTGGAGGGCCTGGGCTACAAGTCGACCGTCACGATCGCCTCGATCCCGATCGCGTTCGCGGGGCTCAAGAACAAGCAGATCGACGTGTTCCTGGGCTACTGGAATCCATCGATGACACCGGTGATCGAGCCCTTCGTCAAGGCCAACCAGATCAAGGTGCTGGACCAGCCCAATCTGGTGGGCGCCAAGTACACGCTGGCCGTGCCCGACTACCTGTACGACAAGGGCCTCAAGACCTTTTCAGACATCGCCAAGTTCGAGAAGGACCTCGGCGGCAAGATCCACGGCATCGAACCCGGCAACGACGGTAACGCGCTGATCGCCGGCATGGTCAAGGACAACAAGTTCGGCCTCAAGTCATTCAAGGTGGTCGAGTCGTCCGAGGCCGGCATGCTGGTCGAGGCACAACGCGCGATCCGCGCCAAGAAGGCGATCGTGTTTCTGGGCTGGGAGCCACACCCGATGAACGCGCAGATGAAGATGCGTTACCTGGCCGGCGGTGACGACATATTCGGCCCCAACCTGGGTGAGGCCAAGGTGTACACCGCAGTGCCGCCGTCCTACGAGGCGAAGTGCCCCAACGTGATGGCCTTCCTGAAGAACCTGCAGTTCACCACCGACATGGAGAACCAGGTCATGGGCCCGATCCTGGAAAAGGCCAAGCCCAACCTGGCGGCGCGCAACTTCCTCAAGAAGAACCCCGGCGTGCTCGATGCCTGGCTCAAGGGCGTGAAGACGTTCGACGGCAAGGACGGCCTGGCGGAAGTACAGGCTGCGCTCAAGCGCTGACCGGCCGCACCGCCGGACGCGGCGGATGCTGCAGATCCATCGGTGGGCCTTGAAACTGAAACAGGAAACAGATCGATGGACGCCTTACACATTCCCGGTTTTGTAGACGGCCAGGCACGGTGCGGTGCCGGTGAGGCATTCGACAACATCAACCCGGCCACCGGTGCATTGATCGGAGTCGTGCATGACGCCGACAGTACGGACGTGGAAGCGGCCGTGGCGGCCGCGCAGCGCGGCTTCGCGGTCTGGTCGGCCATGACAGCCACCGAGCGCGGGCGCATCCTGCACCGTGCCTCCAGCCTGTTGCGCGGGCGCAACCAGGAACTGGCCGCGCTGGAGGTGGCCGACTGCGGCAAACCGCTGCAGGAAGCGCTGGTGGTGGATGTGCACAGCGGTGCCGACTGCATCGAGTACTTCGCCGGCGCCGCCGCCACGCTGACAGGCATGCAGGTGCCGCTGAAAAATGCGTTCGCCTACACCCGGCGCGAGCCGTTGGGCGTGTGTGTGGGAATCGGCGCCTGGAACTACCCGCTGCAGATCGCCTGCTGGAAGTCCGCCCCGGCGCTGGCAGCCGGCAACGCGATGATCTTCAAGCCGTCCGAACTCACGCCGACGACCGCGCTCAAACTGGCCGAGATCTACCTGCAAGCCGGTGTGCCGCCGGGCGTGTTCAACGTGCTGCAGGGGCGCGCTGGCACCGGCGCGCTGCTGGCGGCGCATCCGGGCGTGGCCAAGGTGTCGGTGACTGGCTCGGTGCCCACCGGCAAGAAGGTGATGCAGGCGGCGGCCGACACGCTCAAGCGGGTGACCATGGAGCTCGGTGGCAAGTCGCCGCTGCTGGTGTTCGACGATGCCGACCTGGAGCAGGCGGTGGCCGCCGCGATGATGGGCAACTTCTACACCCAGGGCGAGGTTTGTACCAATTGCACGCGGGTGTTTGTGCAGCGCGGGCTGGCGGAGCGTTTCCTGGCCCGTCTCAAGGAGCGCACGGCGCTGCTGCGACTGGGTGACCCGATGGACCCGGTGACCGAGGTCGGCGCGCTGATTTCGCGCGCCCACACCGACAAGGTCATGGCCTACATAGACAGCGGCATCCGCGAGGGCGCCCGGCTGGTGATCGGGGGCCACCGGGTCGCGGTCGAGGGCCTGGACGGTGGTAATTTTGTCGCGCCTACGGTGTTTTCGGAATGCCGCGACGACATGCGCATCGTGCGCGAGGAGATCTTCGGCCCGGTGCTGGCCATGCTGGTGTTCGACGACGAGGCCGAGGCGATTTCACGCGCCAATGCCAGCCGCTTCGGCCTGGCCGCCGGCGTGTTCACACGCGACGTGGCGCGGGCGCACCGCGTGGCCGCGCAGCTCAGGGCCGGTCTGTGCTGGATCAACAACTACAACATCACGCCGATCGAGATGCCGTTTGGGGGCGCGGGCGAGTCGGGCATCGGACACGAAAACAGCATGGCCGCGCTGGACCACTACACGCAGCTCAAGACCGTCTACGTCGAAATGGGGGAAGTCGCCTGCGGCTACCGTTGACCATGGCGACCGCCGAATTCGACTACATCATCGTGGGAGCCGGTTCGGCCGGCAGCGTGCTCGCGTACCGCCTGAGCGAGGACGCCAGCGTGCGGGTGCTGCTGCTCGAAGCCGGCGGAATGGACCGCAACCTGTTCATCCACATGCCCTCCGGGTTCGCCTACCCGATGGCCAACCCGCGCTACACCTGGATGTACGAGAGCGCGCCCGAACCCTTCATGGACGGGCGGCGTATCCATTGCCCGCGCGGCAAGGTGATCGGCGGCTCGTCGTCGATCAACGGCATGGTCTACATCCGCGGCCACGCGCTCGACTACGACGGCTGGGCGCAGAAATTCGCGCTTGGCGACTGGTCCTACGCCCATTGTCTGCCCTACTTTCGCAAGTCCGAGACCCGCGCCAAGGGCGGTGATGCCTACCGCGGAGACTCCGGGCCGCTGCATGTCAGCACCGGCGCCTGCCGCAACCCGCTGTACAACGCCTTCATCGAGGCCGGCCAGCAGGCGGGTTACACCCGCACCGACGACATGAACGGTTACCGCCAGGAGGGTTTTGGTCCGATGGACATGACGGTGCACCAGGGCCGGCGCTGGAGTACCGCCATGGCCTACCTGCGCCCCGCGATCGGGCGGCCAAACCTCACGCTGCAGACCGGATCGCTCTGCACCCGCATCCTGTTCGAGGGCGGCCGGGACACCCCGCGCGCCGTCGGTGTCGAGGTGGTGCAGGGCGGCGTGCTCGAGCAGTTCCGCGCCACGCGCGAAGTCATCCTGTGCGGCGGCGCGATCAATTCGCCGCAACTGCTGCAGCTCTCGGGCATCGGCGACCCGGCGCTGCTCGAGCCGCTGGGCATCCCGGTGCTTGCGCCGCGCAAGGGCGTGGGCGAAAACTTGCAGGACCACCTCGAGACCTATGTGCAGTTCGCCTGCAGGGAACCGATCACGCTGTATGCGGCGGTGAACCCGCTGGTCAAGGCGAAGATCGGCCTGGAGTGGCTGCTGTTCCAGACCGGCCTGGGCGCCACCAACCATTTCGAGTCGGGCGGTTTCATCCGCAGCGAGGCCGGTGTGCGGCAGCCGGATCTGCAATACCACTTCCTGCCGATGGCGGTACGTTACGACGGCAAGGCTCCCGCCACCGGCCACGGCTTCCAGGCCCACGTGGGCCCGATGCGGCCCACCAGCCGCGGCCATGTGCGGGTGCGCAGCGCCAGGGCGACGGACGCCCCCGAGATCCTCTTCAACTACATGGGCACCGAGCAGGACCGCAAGGAAATGCGCGCCGCGATCCGGCTCACGCGCGAGGTGTTCTCGCAAAAGGCCTTCGATCGTTATCGCGGTGCGGAGCTCTCCCCAGGATTGGCGGTGCAGACCGATGCCCAGATCGACGCGCATAT
>JANOUM010000621.1:0-2396 GCA_031416855.1 Rhodoferax sp.
ATTCGTGGCCGTCCCGCGCCCGGTTGAGCACTTCGACCCGGCATCCGGTGCCGGCTGCCACCGCGGCCCGGATCGTCTCGATGGTGTCGGGGGCCGATTTGCCACTGCCCAGAAGCTCGCTGGGCGTCTTGCCGCTCGCCTCCTCCAGGCGGTAACCCGTGATCCGCGTGAACGCCTCGTTGATCCAGGTGATGCGCCCGGCCCGGTCGGCCATGGCGATCGAATTTTTGGTGTGCTGGACGATCCCGGCCAACTCGCGGGCCTGGGCGGCGTTTGCCAACGCGCGTTGCTCGGCTTGGCTGCGGCCGCGCGTCAGGCTGCGCACCAGCAGAAAGAGCAGCAGGGTGCTGGTGCTTCCGGCGGCAAGGACCAGCCAGGCGCTGCGCCTGTCCACCGTCGCGTCGAAGGCGTCGCCGCTGTTCACCACCAGCGTCAGTTGCCGCCCCGGAAGCGCCAGCACGCGGCGCACCGACAGGCTGCTGCTGGTTTGGGTTGCCGCGCCCGGCGTGTGCAGGTGTTCCGCAGGATTGCGACCCTCGAACACCGGGTTGCCCGGCCCGTCCACCGCCGATGGGTCGAACAGGACGGCGGCGACCAGGCCGGCGGAGACCTCTGACAGGTCGGCCAGCAGTTCCGCGATGACGACGGGGGCGTATGCCACGCCGCGCAAAGCGGCCCGGCGTTCTGCCACCGTCGCCAGTGCCGCTCCGGGCTTGTACATCGGCAGGAATAGCAGTACGGCCGCTGTCCTGTTTTTGTCCTGCACCAGCGTCATGGTGCCGGAAACCGTGGGCTGGCCGGTGTCGATGGCCTGCACGATGCCGGCGCGGCGCACCGGCTCGGAGCCCAGGTCCAGGCCCAGTGCGCCCGGGTTCTGGCTCGCCGGCTCGAGGAATTTGATGACGTAGCTATCGTCGTGCGTGTGTGTACCGAGTTGGCGCACGGCGAACTGCGGGGCGCCATCGGCCCGCTCGCGCGCCAGGAACGCGGGCAGATCGCTGTTCGCCACACGCTCGACCAGGCCGAAGCCCCGCACACCGGGAAATTCCTGCGGCATGTCGCGGGCGGCCACATAGGCGGCAAACCCTGCGCGCCCCAGGGCCGGGTAGGCGGCAAAAGCGGCCCGGGTGCCGGCCAAGCCCTTGAGCGGCGCGTCAAAGCGCTGTTCGATCTCCTCCGCCGTGCGGTCGGCCAGGCGCTCGAACGATGATTGTGTCGCCAGCGCGATGGAGCGTTGCGTCCACCACGCGCCCAGTACCGACAGCACCAGGCCGGCCGCGAGCAGCGCCGCACTCCACCCGTGCACGCGCCAGGGCAGTGCGCGGGATGCGATGGATGCGATGGATGACGATTCGGTGTTGCGCATGGCGGCTGGTAGGTGGCGCCGGTGTAGTGCATCGCGGGCTGCGACAGGCTGACCATCGGGCGGTTCTCCAGCCCCTATTGGAACCCCTGGGCGGCCATAGTCCTATCGGTGAGATACCTGAGTACGGCGTGAAAGACACCTGAGAGGACCGCGCACTCGCCGCGTACACCCGGGCCGACCCTTCAGCCCACCCCTGTCATTGCGGCCCCGGATCGAGTCCGGGGTTGCAGCACCCGCAATCCATCACCCCTGTCATTGCGGCCCCGGATCGAGTCCGGGGTTGCAGCACCCGCAATCCATGGCTGCCTGATCAGGTCCGGCATGACAAAAACATGTTGCACCGTTGCCTGGGCGTCACGCGGCGCTGACAGCAGGTGCGGGGGCGGGTAGTTCAGGCTGAAACGACACGGAGAAGGTCGAGCCCACCCCGGCTTCGCTGCGGATGTCCAGCACGCCGTCGATCTGCAGCACCAAGTCGCCAATCAACTGCATGCCGAGCGAGGCCACGCGCCGCTGCGCGAAGTCTGGCGCAAGGCCCACGCCCGTGTCGCTCACACCCAAGCGCCACAAGGCGCCACCTGGTACCGGCTCCAGTTGAACCTGCAATACGCCGGAGCGCCCATCCGGAAATCCATGGCGCAGGCTGTTGGAGACCAACTCGTTGAGCAGCAGGCCGACGACGACGGCCTGGTCCATCCCCACACGTACCTCCGCCAGGGCCAGTCGGAGTTCGATCGAAGCGGGTTGGCCCATCCTGCCGCGAAATATCTCCGATGCAAGATCTCCGACATACTTCGCCAGCTCGATCCAGGCCAGTGTGCGCGACTGGAGAAGGGACTCGTGCAACAAGGCCATGGACCGGATCCGCATCTGCATGTCCTGCAGCACCACCCGGGTGTTGGCATGCGCGCTGCGTCCGGCCTCCAGCCGCAACAGGCTGACGATGACCTGCAGGTTGTTCTTGACGCGGTGGTGCACTTCCCGGAGCAGGGCAGCCTTGTCGTTCAACGCCGTATGCAGGGCCTGCGCC
>JANOUM010000622.1:0-21335 GCA_031416855.1 Rhodoferax sp.
CCGCCGCCGGCAAGCTGTGTTGCCAGCGCCTGGTGCATGCAGGCGCGCTCCAGGTAATACAGGTCGTCGAAAGCCCACGCCAGGCTGGGCCCGAGTACCGTAACGCCGTGGCTGGCCATGAACAGGATGTCCCGCCCGACCAGGCTGCGTGCGATCCGCTCGCCTTCTGCGTCATCCAGCGCCACGCCGGCGTAGCGGTTGTCGTAAGCCACACGGCCCCAGAATCGCAGCGCGTTCTGATGGCTCCATTGCAGGCGGCCGTCCTGCACCAGCGTGAGTGCGGTCGCGTAGGGCATATGGGTGTGCAGGATCGCCCTGGCCTGCGGATTCAGGCGGTGGATCCAGGAATGGATGAAGAATGCACTGGGTTCGATCGGGTGGCGGCCCTCCAGCACCTCGCCCAGGCCATTGATCAGCAGCATGTCGGTCGTGCACACCTCGCTCCAGTGCAGGCCCTGGGGATTGATCAGGTAGCGGTCCGGCCCGACTTCGAGCGAGAAGTGGTTGCAGACACCCTCGTTCAACCCCAGGTGCGCCGCCCAGCGCAGTGTGGCGGTGAGGTCCTCGCGGGCTTTGACATGGTTATTCATGACTCCATAGTACACAGCCCGGCCACCCCGACAGCGCTTCTTGCACAATGCCCCCATGGTGCCTTCGTATCTGTTAGTTGACCTTGAAACCACCGGTGGCAACCCGGTGGCCGACCGGATCACCGAGATTGCAGCCGTGCGCGTGCACGAGGGGCGAGAGGTCGCGCGCTGGACAACGGCACCTTGCTGCTGGAGTTGCGCCGGGCGGCCTGGTCCAGTTGACGAGGGTTGCCGTGTCGACGTAGCCGTCTTCCTCAATGCGTCCAAGCAGTTCGTGGGGCTGATCGGGCTGGTCTGGATGACCTGGCGGCCGGCGCGCGGCCGGGACCGTGCGAACATCGGGCAGGGGTTTGCGGTCAGGCTGCCAGGTCGGCCAACGAAAGGTGCAGTCCGTGTTGCACCGTGCCAGCGTCGTCCTTCAGCGCGAGCCGCACGCGACGCGCCTCCCAGTCGATGTCGATGCTGCCAAAGTGGTTGCTGCGCACCAGGTCTCCCAGGCGGTTCGGGCCGGCCTCGGCAACCTGTGCCCAGGCGTGTGTCATGCCGCTGGACGTCATCTCGAACAATGGATACCGGTTTGCCACCTGGTGGCGATAGAACGCGCCGACGTGGCGGTCACCGGACAAAAAAACCACGCCCGCCGCGCGGGTCTGGTGCACCAGATCGAGCAGACGTGCCTGTTCCCGCGGCAGGTTGCCCCAGCATTCCCAGCCGTGTCCCTGGGCCAGCACCTGCACGCCCGACACGATCAGTCGCAGGTCGGCGCTCTGATTGAGCTGCTGCTCCAGCCAATGCCACTGCGCCTCGCCCAGCATGGTCTTGGCGGGATCCGGGTCGGGCAGGTAACGCTCCTTGCCGGCGGCCATCGGCTGGTCAGTGCGGCGCAGTGTGGACCGGAACCATCGACCATCGAGCAGGATGATCTGGACCTGGCGGCCGGGGGGGCCAATGCGCACGGCGTGATACAGGCCCTCGCGCAGGCGCCGGGGGTCTTCGCCGGCGACGCCCCAGAACGCGAGAAAAGCGTCCTTGGACGCCTGCTTGTGCGGGAATTCCACACCGCCGTCGTTGGCCCCGTAGTCGTGGTCGTCCCAGGTCGCGAGCAGGGGCACGCTGGAGCGCAGCCTGCCGAAACCGGGCACGGCGGCAAGCTTCGCGTAGGCCCGTTGCAGCTTCTCGTGTGACCACGGCGGCGTGCTCGCGTACACGTTGTCGCCACCAAAAACAAACAGGTCGGGCGCGTCGGCCAGGATCGCGTTCCAGATCGGTTGTGGCCGGTCCTGGTCGATGCAGGAACCAAAACCCAGCTTGCGCAGGACGGCGTGGCGAAGCAGCGGGGCCGGCGGCCGTGCCGACGCCGGAAATTCCGAGACCGGCGCGCTGCCGCAGCCCGCCAGCGGGGTCGACAGCGCGGCCAGGCCCGCCGCCAGGAGTTCTCTACGCTCCATGCCGGGCGCGCCAGTCGGCCAGGTCGATGTCCTGGTCGAGCGGAAAGATCGGCCGCGGCACGGCCGGGTAGGGCAGGGATGCATAGTCGGGTGTGCACAGGGCGCCGCTGTCGCAGACCACCACCTTGCCCGCGATTGGCTCGAACGCCGCGCGGAAATGCTGCATCGACTTGAGCGCCACCACCTTCTTGGTTGCGGGCTCGATGCCGAACGCGGTGAACTGCGCCAGGTCGAGGATCTGCGCCGGGAGGGATACCACCAGGATCTCGATGCCGTCCACACGCAGCACCGCGGTCGGCCCCCAGCTTTTGTCCAGGCCACCCGTCATCGGACCGTTGGCGAAGTAGCGGCCATCGCTGTGGAGCAGCAGCGTCCCCGTGAGCTGCAAGGGCCCGCCGCCAAGCCGGGCATCGGTCTTTCCACCCAGCACCACGTCGACCCTGCTGCCGACCGGTGCAGCCTGTAACTGCCGCACGGTTTGCGGGTCGACGATCGGTCCGAAACAGGCGTCGGTGACCCGGGCGTCGAGCAGCGCCTGGAGCAGGGCCGTCGCATCGCCGTAGCCGCCGCCGCCCGGGTTGTCGGCATAGTCCGCGATCACCAGCGGGCCACCGGTGCCGGGCCAGTCGCGGCCCATCGCCGCAGCGTCACCGACGCTCAGAAAGCGGTTGATGCGGTCATGGCGGTGGAGCCAGATGTCGTCTGCCAGGCTGCCGGCAAAGCGCTGGTGCGCCGCCATGTCGCCCTGCGCCGTGACCAGCACCGAAGGGCCGATCTCGGCGATGTCGGCGCGCGCAAAACCGGCGTTGATGCTGACTGCAAACACGTCGGCTTGGAGCTCGTATGCACGCGCCTGCTGCAAGCGCGCGAGCATCGGGCCCACGTCCGTTCGCCCGCCGTTGGTTTCGTCGAGCATGGGCAGCCAGGCACGCAGGGTGCGCGGCCGGATCTCGCCGGCCATGGTGCGCTGAAGGATGTTGGCGGCGATCCGGGCGGTGCTGCGCATGTCCACATGCGGGTAGGTACGGTAAGACACGATGATGTCGGCATGCCGGCACATGGCACGCGTGACGTTGGCATGCAGGTCCAGCGTGATCGCGATCGGAAGGTCTGGCCCAAGCACACTTCGCAGCCGCGCCAACAATTCGCCTTCACCATCGTCGTACTGCTCGGTGACCATGGCACCGTGCAGGCCGAGCAGGACGCCGTGGAGTTGGCCGCATTGCCGCCGTGCAGCATCCACGATCTCCCCGACCAGGCGCTCGAAGGCATGTTGTGTGATACGCCCCGCGGGTTGCGCGATGGCGCTGAGCACATGCTGCAGATCCCATCCGTGGGCCTTGGCCGCATCCACGAATCCTGCGAGTTCGGTGTTGGAGTCGCCGCGGGCCGCGATAGCGCTCGCGGCGCTGAGGAAACAGTCCTGCGCTTCGAACTGCGCGAACGTGGTGGGCAGGACGCTGAAGGTGTTGGTCTCGTGGGCCAACTCGGCGCTGAGGACTCGGAACGGTTGGGTCATGGACTTGTGTCGGGTGCGCGGCGGAGGCGCCGTGCTGCGATTCTAGGTGGCGGTTCGCCCAACGTGATGCTGGTGGGGCCGGCCACCAGAGTGAAGACGGTCGCCGAGTTTGTCGGGTATGCCAAGGGTCAGGCGGGCAAGATCAACGATGCCTCGGGCGGCGTCGGCAGCTCGTCGCATCTGTTGGCCGAGTTGTTCAAGAATCTGGCCGGCGTGGAGATGACCCACGTACCCTGCAAAGGCACCGCGCCCGCGGTGGCGGCGGTATTGGCCGACGAGGTGAACGTGATGATCGGCAACCTGCCGCCCTTGTTGCCACAGATCAGGGCCGGCAAGGTGCAGGCGCTGGCGGTGACCACCGGCCGGCACGCCGAAGGCCGTGGTGGAGCGCATCAACACACTCGTCAACCAGTCGCTGGAGCAAAGTGATGTCAAAGCCCGGTTCGCCACGCTGGGTTGCGACCCGGCACCATCCACGCCGGAGGCCTTTGCCGCCCGGGTGAGCGGCGACGTGACGCGCTGGAAGAAACTGGCGACAGAGAAGAACATCCGTGCCGACTGATGCCTCCGTGGCCGGCTCGCGGAGGGTTGCGCAGGTCACTGGCCATGTCATGATCGGCTCGCGCAAGACCCACTGGTTCTTCGTCTTGGTTTGGGCTGACAGCGGCCAGACTGCCTGGGGCGAGGCCTCGATCGATGGGCCCGCGCCGCGCTGGCAGTACCGACCATGGCCCGTGGCCTTGGGGTCACCGGGCCCCGCCTGTCCGCTGCAGTCCGGCATTGGTGATCCCCTAGTGTGATCGGCTCCAGGTACCGATCGCAACGCGCTTTCAGACGGCAGCTACGCCGGCAGCTCCGCCTCCGTCAGCAGCGCCCGTACCCGTTCCAGCCCTTCTCTTGCCACGACTTCGGCGGGCCGACACCATTGCTGCGGATTTGGCGCTTCGTAGCTCAGGTAACCCTGGTATTTCATCGCCATGAGCACCCTGAATATCGGGACGAACCGTACAACGCCCTCGCCGGGTGGCAGCCGATCGATGGGCACACGCATGTCTGGTGGTGGCCCGGCGGGCACATCGCTGAACTGGAACGACATGATTTTGTCCACCGGGACGTCCTGGAAGCTCGTCGCGTCCCCGCCACTGCGTTGCAGGTGGTAGGTGTCTAGCAGTAAGCCACAGTTTTTCCGGTTCACCGCGTCGACCAGCGCCAGGCCAGCGGCCAAGGTGTTCACGATCGGATGGCGTGAATTAAATTCCAAAGCAAGCCTCAGGCCATATTCCGCAGCGATGTCGGCACAAGTCGCGAGCCGGTGCCTGGGCGAGTCGGTCGCACCAGTTGCGACCGGTCCGGGCGGCATCATGACAACGTCGCAGCCTAAGGCTGCCGCCTTGTCACACACGTAGCGCAAGGACCCAAGCAAGCGTTTCAGTTCGTCGCCAGACTCGAACAACACGCCGTTTTCTGTGCCTACCTGCGTGACCCGCATGCCGCTGTCACGCACCATTTGCACGATCGCCTGCTCGTCCAGACCAGCCTGCCGGCATCGCATGAAATCGGCGTGGCGCAGTTCGACCCCGTTGTAGCCGGCATCACGCGCGACTTGCAGGGCCGCGCCCAGCGGCGTGGTGTCTAGCGTCCAGGTGTGCAACGCAATATGGTCATGCAGAATACTCATGCTGGTCCCTGTTCCAGGTGATGTATTGTGGCCGGATGCCGGGTCACGTTCGGGCCACCGAGTGGATCCGGTATGCCGGCCGGTGAAATGGGGATGCACTGACCAACTTGAGTGCCATCTTGACGATGCGGTTCGTCACTTCCTGTTGTTCGAGGCGGCCGTTTTCGCGGTACCAGGCAAAGGCGTAGCTGGACATGCCGGCAATGACCAGCGCACCCATGCGGGGATCTTCGATCTGGAAGTCCCCGGTGTTGATGCCTTCGTTCAGCAAGGCTGTCAGCCGCAGGTTGATGGATTTGCGCATCTGCTTGATGCGCTCCGCCGCGTCGCCGGGCAGACTGATTTCCTCGCGAAAATAGATGGCCACCAGCTGGTGCTGCTGCAGCGCGACGTTCGTGAATTCACGCAGGAACTGCTCGAAGCGCACCCGCGGGCTGCCGGTTGCCGACATGGCGCTGTCTGCCGCCGCCAGTACGTCCCGGTTGCTCTTCTCGCAGATTTCCACCAGGATGTCGACCTTCGAGTGAAAGTGGTAGTAAACGAATGGCTTGGTGGCGCCAAGGCGCTCGGCGATGGCATCGACCGAAGTCTGCAGGTAGCCGCGCTCGAAGAACAGCTTTGCTGCTTCCTGCAGGATGCGGTCGCGCTTGAGGTTGATGACGTTGTCGCGCAGGCTGTCGCCGTCACCCGAGAGGCGCGTTTTCGGCCGCGCCTTGGCCTTTGTGCGTGCAGGCAGTACAGCCGGCGCACTGGCCTGCGCGTCGTGTGGGATGTCATCTCCGGCAGTTGGCGCTTCGGCGCGCCAGTTGCGTGCGCTACCGGTCCAGACGAAGGCGTTGGAGTGTGGGCCTGGACGCGCGACCTGGTCGCCGATGGCCGCCACGAGTTGCGGTGCACTGGCGAATGCATGGCTGCGCAACCGGTCCTGGTCGATGTCGCCCAGAAGTTGGCCTATGCTCGCAAGCCAGGTCGCGGATGCTGTCGTCGCATGAACGTGAAAGCGCGCATGCAGTCTGAGCCATTTCGTGACCGACGGATGGCGGTGGACGGCAGGTCTATCGATCAGGACATGGAGCGTCAGGTCGCTGGGGGTTTCATGGGCGAGGCGCTGCAGGAACTTCAACCACGGGGCATGGGGCGGCGTCGCCGTGTCGATGGAAAAACCTTGCCCCTCCAGCGCACCGATCGCAGCGAACAGGGCGGTCGTTTTCAGTGGCCGGACACTGGGCGCCCCGGTCCGGTCTAGGTCAATAGGCGCCTCGTCCACCGGCCCCGCACGGCAACCAAACGCCATGGCGCGGATCGATGGAGACAGGTACAGGCCCACAATGCCTTCGATAGCCCCGCTCGGTTCGACATCGCGGCGCAGATCGAAGCCGCGCGCCAGCTGGGGCTTGAGTGCGTTGGTGCGCCAATGGCGCGACACGCTTGCCGGGCTGATGCCCATGGCTGCCGCCATCGTGCGTGTGCTCCAGCGGGGTGCCGAGACGGGCGTGGACTGTGTTGTCATGCGCACCAGCTGCTCGACGTCCACCTTGGCCGCGGGCGCGCCGCGCGGCAGGTCGTGTTCGATGCCGGCGAGCCGGGACCGCATGTACCGCTCGCGCCACCGTGCCACCTGCACACGGCCCACTCCCAGCTCGTCGGCGATATCCTTGTTCTGGATACCCTTGGCGGCCAGCAACACGATACGTGCCCGTTGCGCCAGCCGTGGATTTGCGAGCGCCGAACAGGACAGGCGCGTCAGTTCTGCTTGCTCTTCGCTGGTCAGCGAGATTTCAGGTGCCACGCGCATCAGATTTGTTACGCCCTGGTCCTGTTTCCAACACCATGATATTGCAAACGACTCATAAATTCACTCAAGATGGATCAGTTGAAGCGCAAGTTGCGGCGCCCGGGCCTGCCGCGCAGGGTTTGATATGGGCCGTTCACGTTGGTTTGGGTGGATTGTATGCACGGCATTGCGATAAGGGAAATTTAACCGAACGCGTGCCGGCCGCGATCGGATAGCAGCGAAGAATTTGTCACCTCGCAATTGATCGACCCGGGCGTCCACTCATGCAATGCGTACTTCTCCCTCTCAAAATAGCCTGTTTGGCAGCCCATTTCCGGGATGGTTGTCGGATGTTTCTGCGCATGGCGGATCGAGGCCCGAGTACAACCGGAGTGTTCTCGTGGCGGGTTGGGCGACACAAAAGCTGGCATCGGTTCGGGCGGTTGGTGGGCTTCATTTGCCACACGATGTGTGCATTGATTGAGACATATGCGGGAAAACACTTACCTTTAAGGCTCTAATTATACTAATTGGTACAATAGAATCTGCATGTGACAGAGGTCGCCGAAAAGACAGGCGGCCGATACGGACGAACACCCTTGAAAGGAATTTCTCCAATGCTTGCGAGCCACACAATCCAATTGCCCTGCACCAGTGCAGTCCCCCTGGTTCCCGCCGTCGCCTTGCATCGCGTCGTCCTTGGTGCCTTGCGTGCGCGCTGGTGGCGTATGGCCAGCGTCTCTGCTGCGGCGCTGTCGCTCGCGGGCGCGCTGACGGTGGGGGCGCCCGGCATCGCTCTGGCCGCCCATCCCAATATCACTGCGGCGATCTCGGTCGATGTTTTCTCCACCGACCCCACAAAGTTCTTTGCCGCCAACGATTATCTGTTGATGTCCAACGTCTACGAGAGCCTGTACGGACACGACGAAAAAGGCAACTTGGTGCCGACGCTCGCCACCGGCGTCGAGATCAAGGACGACGGCCTGACCTACGAGTTCACGCTGCGCCCCAATGTCAAGTTCCACAACGGCAACCCGTTCACGGCCGAGGACGTGCGCTTCAGCTGGCAAAAGGCGATTGACCCGGTGCGCAAGTGGCCGCGTGCCGGCGTGCTGGCCGCCAACATTGCCGACGTCGAGATCGTCGGCCCGCTGAAGGTGCGCATCAAGCTGAAGAAGCGTGACGCCGGCATGATGGAGAACCTCGATACCAACCTGTTCATGCTGAACAAGAAACACGTGGAGGCAGTGGGCGACACGGTGTTCGGCAACAACCCGATGGGTACCGGCCCGTTCGTGTTCAAGGAGCGCAAGATCAAGGAGTACATCGCGCTCGAAGGTTTTGCCGCTTACTGGGGCAAACCACCTGCGGTATCCAAGCTGATGCTGCGGATCGTCACGGATGAGTCCACGCGCCTGGCGCAACTGCAGTCGGGTGAGGTCGACATCGTCGACAACGTGTCGCCGTTCCTGGCGGTGCGCATGAAAGGCGTGCAAACCCTCAAGGTGATCCAGGGGCCGACCTTGCGCAACATGTACATCATGATGAACGCGACCGGTAGGAACGAGCGCATGAAGAACGAGGAAGTCCGCCGGGTGCTGATGAGCATGGTCGACACCGAGAAACTGACCAAGAGCGTTTACCTCGGGTTCGCCCAGCCAGCCATGCTGAACTGCGGCAAGGGTGGCGTCGGTTGCATCGGTACACCGGCACCGCGCATCGATGCCAAGCAGGCGCGCGAGATGCTGGTCAAGGCGGGTTTCGATTTCTCCAAACCGCTTAATTTCTACGGTATGGCGGCCGGCTTCATTCCGCAGACCCGCGAGGTGGTGGAGGCGCTGGCCCAGCGCTTTTCCGAGGCTGGTGTGCAAACCAAGATCACGCTGCTGGAATATGCCGCCTGGGTGCAGGCCGAGATGGACAAAAGCCCGGAGATCGACATGATCTTCTGCATGTTCCCTGACTACAGCAAGGAACCCAGCGGCCGCTTGCAGCGCGGCATGCGCACCGGCAGCCAGTTCTCGTGGTACGAGGACCCGGTGCTCGACGACATGATCGACAAGATGAACGATTTCACCAGCGTGCCGGCACGCGAGAAGCACATCAGCGGTATCTACCAGCGGATCAACGACAAGGCGGCTGTCATTCCGCTGTGGGCCACCGACATGATCTACGTGGCACGCAGCGATGTGCAGTGGGTTCCCACGCCGAACGCGACCTGGCCAGTGTTCAAGAACATCGTCAAGAAGGCCAAGTGATGCTGGGTTGGGGCTGTCGTCAGATGATCGGGCCGGCATGATAACCACAGTCGCGACGCGCGGACCGCACGCGGTACAGCTTGAAGACCGCTACGCGCTGCGCGACGGCGAGGTGTTCCTCACAGGCCTGCAGTCGATTGTGCGCATTCCGGTCGAGCAAAACCGGCTCGACCAGCGCAACGGCCTCAAGACTGCCACTTTCATCTCGGGTTACCCCGGCTCCCCGCTCGGAGCGCTCGACCTGGAGCTGCTGCGCCAGAAGAAGCTGCTCGACGCGCATGATGTGAAGTTCGTACCCGGCCTCAACGAGGAATTGGCAGCCACGGCCGTGCAGGGGTCCCAGTTGACTTCGATCATGGGCGAGCTCACCCATGATGGCGTGGTGGGCATCTGGTACGGCAAGACGCCCGGTCTGGACCGCGCCACTGACGCCTTGCGGCACGCCTGCTGCAGCGGTGCGTCAGCCCAGGGCGGCGCGCTGGTGCTGGTCGGTGATGACGTGGTTGCCAAGTCGTCGGCCATTCCCAGTGCGTCCGAGATGGCCATGGCGGAAAAGGGCATGGCGGTGTTATGCCCGAGCGACCCGCAGGACATCGTCGATCTTGGCTTGCACGGCATCGCGTTGTCGCGCTTCTCCGGCCTGTGGAGCGGACTCAAGCTCGCAACCAACCTGCTCGACGGCGGCGGCACGGTCGCGGTACGCATGCAGCAGGTGCAGCCGGTGATTCCCGACAACACCATCGACGGCGTGCCGTTTCAGCATGTCGTGTCGGCCAACTACATGAACAAGGTGAAATCAGCCGAGATAGAGCGCTCGCTGGTGACCGCCCGGCCGGAGTTGGCGCGCCGGTATGCACGCGCCAACGGACTGAACCGGATCGAGGGCGACCCGGCGGCCAGGATTGGATTTGTCGTCGCCGGCATGCCGTATCTCGACCTGTACCAGGCACTGGCGACGCTGGGCATCGATGCGGCAGGGCTGGTGTCGTCTGGCATCCGCGTGCTGAAGCTGGGCCTGGTCTCGCCGCTGGAACCGCAAATCGTGCTGGAGTTTGCAGCTGGTCTGGACGAGATCGTGGTGGTCGAGGAAAAGCGCGCATTCATCGAACTCGCGATCAAGGATCTTTTCTACGGCCGACCGAACGCGCCCGCCGTGTACGGCAAGCGCGCCCCCGACGGGACCGAGCTGGTGCGGCCCAACGCCGACCTGCCGCCGGGCGTGATTGCGGCCGCCATCGCGCCCCGCATCCTCGCGCACCTCGACCTTCCATCGGTACGCGCCTGGGTCGCGCGGCGCCAGGCGCCGGCACGGGCTACGATCCCGGTGCTGCCACTGGCCAATCGCACACCGTATTTTTGCTCCGGATGCCCGCACAACCGCTCCACCGTGGTGCCCGAAGGCTCCCTGGTGGGAGTCGGTATCGGTTGTTCGGCGCTTGCAGTGGCACGCCCCGAGGAAAAGGTCGGTGCCAACATCGGCCTGTGCCAGATGGGTGGCGAGGGCCAGATGTGGGTCGGCATGGCGCCGTACGTGCGCCAGAAACACTTCGTGCAGAACCTGGGCGACGGCACCTACCACCACTCCGGCAGCCTGGCCATCCGCGCCAGCATTGCCGCCGGCTCCAGCATCACCTACAAGCTGCTCGTCAATGGCTCCGTGGCGATGACCGGCGGTCAGGACGTGGTCGGCGGCAAGGGCGTACCGCAACTGGTCGACGAGTTGATCGCCGAGGGCGTGGCCCGGATCATCGTCACCACCAACGACCTGGCGCGTTACCGGGGCGTGCGCCTGGCCAAAGGGGTCGACCTGCGCCACCGCGACCGGCTGGACGAAGCCCAGCGTGAACTGGCGGCGATCAGGGGCGTGACCGTGCTGATCCACGACCAGCCCTGCGCGACCGAGCTGCGGCGCAAGCGCAAGCGCAAGCTGGCGATCGAGCCGACCCAGCGCCTGTTCATCAACGAACGGGTCTGCGAAGGCTGTGGCGATTGCGGCGACAAGTCCAATTGCCTGTCGGTGCAGCCGACGCAGACCGAATTCGGACGCAAGACGCGGATTCATCAGGCGTCCTGCAACAAGGATTATTCCTGCCTGCTAGGTGAATGCCCGTCGTTTGTTCTCGTCACACCGGGCGCACGCCGCGTCAACGGCAAGGCGAGCGACGCACTGGCCAGCGACAGCCTGCCGGCACCGGTGCAGAAAGTGGCGCGCGACGGCTTCAACATGCGCATCACCGGCATCGGCGGCACCGGTGTGGTCACCACCGCGCAGATTATCTCGACCGCGGCCAGCATGGCGGGCATGCACATCCGTGCCTTCGACCAGCTCGGCATGTCGCAAAAAGGTGGTGCCGTGGTCTCGGACATCAAGTTCTCGCCGCATCCCTTTGTCGGCGCGAACAAGGTCGAGCCCGGCGAGTGCGACTTGTACCTCGGTTGTGATTTGCTGGTGGCGGCGAACGACGTCAACCTGTCCGCCGCATCCCCGGGCCGCACCATCGCGATTGTGTCGACGGCGAAGGTGCCCACGGGTGCGATGGTGACCAACGTGGCAATGGCCTACCCGGACGTCGACGCGACGCTCGAACGCATCAAAGTCGTGACCCGGGCCGCCGATAGCGCATTCGCCGATGCGCGCGAGACCATGCTCGCGCTCTTCGACGACGACCAGTTCGCCAACATCTTCCTGGTCGGCATGGCGGTCCAGGCCGGTGCACTGCCGATCGACCCGGCACTGATCGAGAAGGCGATCGAGCTCAATGGCGTGGCCGTAGAGCGCAATGCCCAGGCCTTCCGGCGTGGACGGCAGTACATTGCCGCACCCGAGGCGCTTAAGGCGGCGCTTCCCGCCGTGGCGAACAAACTTGACGCGCCATCTGCCGAAGCCCGGGTGATCAGCGCGGCCGTCGATTGCGCCGGCGACCAGCCGTTGGCTGCGATCGTGCTGCACCGCGTCGGGGAACTGATTGCCTACCAGAACGCCGCCTATGCGCGACGTTATGCGCTGTCGGTCGAGCAATGCCGCGCGCGCGAATTGGCGGTGATCGGAGCGTCTGGCCCGATCACGCTGGCGTTTGCACGCAACCTCTACAAGCTGATGGCGTACAAGGACGAATACGAAGTGGCGCGCTTGTCGGTGGACCCGGCTTTCGTGCGAACGATCGAAAGCGACTTCGGTACCGGTACGACCTACGCGTTCCAGCTGCACCCGCCGATCCTGGCCGCCCTGGGCCGGAGGAGCAAGATCAGCCTGGGTAGCTGGATCAAGCCAGGCCTGAAACTGCTGGCCGCCGTGCGCGGCGTGCGCGGCACCTGGCTCGACCCATTCGGTCGCGATGAGGTGCGCCGCATCGAGCGCGCGCTGATCGATGAATACGCGCAGGCCATGGCCTTGGCCATGCAGGGCCTGAGCCCGGCCAACGCGGCACATGTCAGCCAGCTTGCCGCACTGCCCGACGCTGTGCGTGGTTATGGCCAGGTCAAGCTCGCGAACGTGGCGAAGTTTCGCGCCCAGCTCGCCGACCTGGTGTCTACGCTGAGCGGGCGCGCCGTTGGCGCGAAGGCGTCGCCATGACAACACGCCGCGTCACTGACCTCTGACATGCCGATCTTCATCCTGCGGCGCGGTGCGGAGGCGCTTGTTACCTTGTTCGTGCTGACCATCGTGATTTTCGCGCTGGCGCGCCTGGCGGGCGACCCGGTGCCGTTGGTGCTGGGCATGGAGGCAACCAAGGCTGACATTGAGTTCTACCGCCGTCAGTACGGACTCGACAAGCCACTGGTGATGCAGTACCTGACCTTCCTGGGCAACATCAGCCAGGGTGATTTCGGCGTCTCGTTTCGCTACCGCGTGCCGGCCATCGGCCTGATCCTGCCGGCATTGTGGGCCACCTTCAAGCTGGTCGGCGTGGCGATGCTGGTGGCGGTGGCAGTCGGCGTGCCGCTGGGTGTTCTCGGCTCGGTCAAACCGCGCGGATGGTTATCGCGCATGGTCGGCTGGTATGCGGCGGCTGGTGAATCCATACCCAGCTTCTGGTTCGCGCTGGTCTTGATGCTGGTGTTTGCGGTCACGCTGGGCGTTCTGCCGTCCTCCGGCTACGGCACCTGGCGGCACTTCGTGCTCCCGGTGTGCACACTGGCCCTGTTCTCGTCAGCGTCGCTGGCGGCATTGACACGCGCCAACATGGTAAGCGTACTGCAAAGCGATTTCGTCAAGATGGAGCGCAACCTGGGCATGCCCGAGCACCTGATCATCTTCAAGCATGCGCTGCGCAACGCCTCGCTGCCGATCATCACTTTCCTGGGGCTGCAGTTCGGCGTGTTGTTAGGCGGTGCAGTTGTGACCGAGCGGGTGTTTGCCTGGCCCGGCATCGGACAGGTGCTGGTGGAGGCCATCTTCACGCGTGACTACCCGATCATCCAGGCTGGGGTGCTGGTCACCGCGTCCTGCTTCATGATCATCAACCTGGTGGTGGACGCCATGGTGGGTGTGCTGGATCCGAGGGTACGCCAATGACCGGTCCCGACGCGTCGAGTGTGCACCCATCGTCGGGCTGGGGGCGTCGTTGCGCAGGATGGATCGCCTCATTTGCGGGCAAGGCAGGGCCGCCCAGGCTGGCGACCCTGATGTGCCTGCTGCTGGTCATTGCGGCTATTTTCGGCACTTCAGTCACGCCGTACTCCGAGACCACGATCGACTTCGAAGCCGTCATGACCCCGCCGTTCTGGGAAACCGATGGCACCTGGCGCCATCCGTTCGGCACCGACCAGCTCGGGCGCGACATCCTGAGCCGGTTGGTGGCCGGCGCCCAGGTGTCCATGATGGTGGCTATCGCAGCGGTGCTGGTCGGTGGCACGCTGGGCACGCTGATCGGGCTGATTGCCGGCTACTTTGGTGGCGTGATCGGGGCCGTGTTGTCGCGCTTGACCGAGGCCTTTCTGGCCCTGCCATTCATCCTGATGGCCCTGGCGTTGGTGGCGGCCTTCGGCCCCGGCCTTTCCAACATCATCATCGTGATGGTGCTGACCAACTGGGCGCGTTACGCGCGGCTTGTGCGCAGCGAGGTGCTCGGCATCAAGGAGCGCGATTTTGTGTTGCTGGCCCGCATCGCCGGCGTTTCGCGGTTTCGCATTGCCGTGCGCCATGTGCTTCCCAATGCGGTCAATTCGGTGGCTATCCTTGCGATCCTGGATGTCGGGCGCGCCATGATGTTGGAGTCGGCGCTGTCGTTTCTCGGGCTGGGTGTGCAGCCCCCGAGCGTCTCCTGGGGCGTGATGCTGGCCGATGCCAAGTCATTCATGGGGTTTGCCTGGTGGCTGGCGCTGTTTCCGGGCATTGCCATCTTTCTGTCGGTGCTGAGCTTCAGTGCGCTGGGCGACTGGCTGCACACCAAGTTCGATCCGCGCACCGGCTTGTAGGACATACCAGCATGGCCCTGCTTTCAGTACGCAACCTGAGTGTCGAATTCGGCCCCCGCGACCAGCCGATCGCGGCAGTGGCCAACGCCAGTTTCAGCGTGGAACCCGGCCAGATCGTGGGCGTAGTCGGCGAGTCCGGCAGCGGCAAAACGACCATGTGCACGGCGTTGATGCGCTCGCTGCAGTCGACCGCCCGGGTCAGTGGTGATATTGACTTTGACGGCAAATCCCTGTTGTCGCTCACGCCGGCGCAGATGCGTGACATCCGCGGGCGCGACCTGTCGATGATCCTGCAGAACCCGATGACCTCGCTCGATCCGCTGTTTACCATCGGCAATCAGGCACGTGAGGTGTTGCGGCTGCACGGCGCCCGGCCCGCCGCCACCGAGCGCGATGCCGTGGACCTGTTGCGCAAGGTCCGGATCACCGCGCCCGAGATGCGGGTGAGCCAGTACCCGCACCAGATGAGTGGCGGCATGAAGCAGCGCATCCTCACTGCGTTCGCCACCGCCTCATCACCCAAGCTGCTGATCGCCGACGAACCCACTACGGCCCTCGACGCCACGGTGCAGGAAGAGATCCTGTCGCTGTTCTGGGAGATTCGCCAGACGTCGAATGTGGCCATCATCATCGTCACACACGACCTGAGCGTAGTGCGCCGCATCAGCGATCGCACACTCGTGATGTACGCGGGGCGGATCGTTGAAGCCGGGCCCACCCAGGACGTTTTTGGCAACCCGAAACATCCGTACACGCAGGGCCTGATCGGCTCCATGCCCAGGGTGGTGGACGGCCGAGTCGAACTCAACTCGATCCCGGGCCAGGTGCCGCGGCTCGACCAGCTCGGCGCTGGCTGCGCTTTCGCCGAGCGCTGTGCACATGCCACCGCTGCGTGCGCGCAGCAGCCTGCCTATGGCCCGGTCGGCGCGCAGCATGAGGTGGCATGTTGGCACCAGGACACCAGCGCGTCCATGCCGTCTTCTGCACCCTCCGTCCAATGACACCCATGCCGGACCACGCCAACCCCAACCCCAGCTTCAGCAGCGCGCCCCTGATCGAGGCGCGCGGCCTGCATAAGCGCTACCGGCTCAGCCGCCAGCGGCTGTTCGAGCCGGCGCCGTCGGTGCAGGCCGTCGACGATGTGTCGTTCAAGGTCCACCGCGGCTCCACCTTCGGCCTGGTTGGCGAGTCGGGCAGTGGCAAGACGACTGTGGCCAAGATGCTGCTAAAGATCGAGCGCCCGACTGCCGGAACCCTGCTGGTGGAGGGCCAGGACATCTTCGCGCAGGATGCTGCCGGTGAACGCCAGTACCGCAGCATGGTCCAGACGGTGCTGCAGGACCCGTATGGCGCCCTCAGCCCGCGGCTGCGCGCGGGCCGGATTGTCGCGGAGCCGCTGGTCACCAAGAACCGACTGAGCTGGGCACAGGCTGAGGAGCAGGCCGGCGCGCTGATGGAACTGGTCGGCCTGCGTCGCGAGGACCTGCGCAAATACCCGCATGAATTCAGCGGCGGTCAACGCCAGCGCATTGCCATCGCACGGGCCCTGTCGGTCGATCCGCGCATCATCGTGCTGGACGAATCGGTGTCGGCACTCGACGTCTCGGTGCGTGCCCAGATCCTGAAGCTGCTGGAGGAAGTCCAGCGCAAACTCGGTGTGACCTACCTGTTTATCGGCCACGACCTGGCCGTGGTGCGCTACATGTCGACCGATGTCGGTGTGATGTACCTCGGGCAGTTGGTCGAGATTGGATCGGCCATGCAAGTGTTCAGCCGACCGCTGCATCCATATGCCCGGCAACTGGTGGCCGCCGGCTCCGCCGAGACCCGGATCGGCGCACTGAGCGCGGCCAGCGACCTGCCAAGCCCGATCAATCCGCCCTCTGGTTGCCGCTTCCATACCCGCTGCCCGCACGCGACGCCCGAGTGCTCCACTCAGGCACCGGTATTGCGCGAGATGGAACCCGGACATTTCGGGCGTTGTCACCACATGGAAAAGATCGCTGCCTAGGCAGCAGTGGCGCCGGCCCGCTATGTCAGTCGTGCGCGCGTCAATGGTTTGAGGAACAAGGAGCGAACATGGTAAGACCCGTCATCATCAGCTGCGCAGTCACCGGGGGCTCGGTAGAGGCGACCCGCATCAACAGGCATGTTCCGATCACGCCACAGCAGATCGCCGATGAATGTATTGCGGCAGCCCGCGCCGGAGCCCATATCACCCATATCCATGTGCGCGAGCCCGACTCCGGCAAGGCCACCCTGGAGCCAAAGTATTTCCGCGAGGTGGTACAGCGCATTCGCGACAGCGGCGTCGATGTGCTGATCAACCTGAGCACCGGGTTCGGCGGCATCTTCATCCCTAGTGGCGACGACCCGCGCCGCGCATCCATCGACAGCAATATCACTACGCCCGAAGAGCGTATCGGCCATGTGCTGGAACTCAAGCCCGACCTGTGCAGCCTGGATGTGGTCAGCATGAACCTGGATGCGTCGGCCTTCATCAACGTGCCGCAGCACCTGGAGCGGATGGTCAACATGATCACGGCCGCCGGTGTCAAGGCGGAACTGGAGGTGTTCGACCACGGTCATTTGCGGCTCGCGGCCGACATGGTGCGCCGTGGCCTGGTCAAGGCACCACCTTTGTTCCAGATGTGCCTGGGTGTCAACTGGGGTGCCCCGGCCGACACCGAGACCATGCTGTTGATGCGCAACCAGCTGCCCGCGGGCGCGGTGTGGGCGGGTTTTGGCATATCCCGTCTGCAGTTCCCGATGGTGGCGCAGGCGGTGATTCTCGGTGGCCATGTGCGTGTCGGCCTGGAGGACAACCTGTATCTGGCGCAAGGCCAGCTTTCGCCCGGCAATGCGCCGCTGGTGGAGCGGGCGGTGCAGATCATCCACGCGGTTGGTGAGCGGACGGCGACGATGGCAGAGGCCCGGCAGTTGCTCGGGCTCTGAGGCTTGCCGCGGCGCGTTCCGACATCCAAAGACCCAAAACCATATGTCCACCACTTCCAGCCCCACACGACCCAAGACGATTGCCGACCTGCCGGTCCAGCATGCGCTGAACCCGTGCAGTGCTGCCGAGGCGCGCGCGCGTTTCTTCAACCCTGGCAATGCGTTCGACATCCAGCTGCCGGCGGTTCCAGACCATGTCTTCACCGCCGAGCCGGCACGGGCCCTGGATGCCGCGACGCCGACCGGACTGATCGCCTGCGATCTGTCCGCCGTGCTGGACTGCCCTTTTCCGGCGACGGTGCCGCTGATTCTGGTGCGTTATGGCCGGATTCGGGCGGGCGAGAGCCTGCAGACCGCATTCGCCGCCAGTGGTGTCATTTGTTACGTGATCCAGGGGCAGGGTGCAACGAAGGGGCAAGCCGGTGCCCTCCAGTGGCAGCAAGGCGACGTGTTCATCCTGCCTGGCGGCGAGGTGTTCACCCATACGGCTGAGTCGGACGCCGTGTTGTGGATCGTCACCAACGAGCCGCAACTCGCGTTCGAGGCGCTGCGTTCGCCGGCCGTTGACCAGGCGCCGACCGACCTGGTGCACTACACGGCGGCCGAGATCGCGCGTCAGCTCAAGATGTTGCAGGATATCGGGCGCGATGAAGCGACTGCGGGCATCGCCGTCCTCTTTTCGTCAGATCGGCAGGAGTTCCGTCGCAACGTGCTGCCGACGCTGACGCTGGCGATGAACGCCTTGCCTCCCGGTACATCGCAGCGCGCGCACCGGCACAACGCGGTAGCCGTGATGCTGCTGATCCAGACCGAAGGCGCCTATTCGCTGCTGGACGGAAAACGCAAGGACTGGTCACCGTGGGCGACCACCGTGACACCTCCACAAAGCGTGCATTCCCACCACAACGACGGAGCGCGCCAGGCGGTGTTCCTCGTGGTACAGGACGGCGGGCTGTTCTACCAACTGCGCACCATGGGATTCTCGTTCGCGGAGCATCCGAAGTGAGTTTTTTCAACCGGCACCGTTCAATCGGAAAGGAAACCTGCCATGGCATCGACTACCAGTGATCCGGGAATTACAGCCAGGCGCCATCGCGCCTGCCAGTCGCTCATGCGCCAGGCGCACGTCATCCTCGACCAGGAGGGCAGCACGCCGTCGGCGCTGCACGCGCTCAAGACCAAGCTGGCCGCGCTGGCTGCGCGCGCCGAGCTGTTTCCAACCAGCGAGTTCCCCCTGCCGCTGAACCAGGGGCGCCTGCATACGCTGCTGGTCGAGCCCGATGACGGCCTGGCCCTGCACCTGCTGATCGGCATGCCAGGCAAGATGTCCAATCCGCACGCACACAGCATCTGGTGTGTCAACGCCTCGGTGCAAGGGCGCGAGCGCCATGTGATGTGGCGCCGCACCGACGACGGTTCGGTGCCGGGACACGCCAAGATCAAACGCATTGGTGAGGTCTTGATGGAGCGGGGCCATGGTTACGCTATGGCGGACCACGACATCCACAGCCAGGAAGTGGTGGGCGACGAGCCCTCTGTCATCCTGGCCTTGTACGGGCACGCCTTCGAGCGTTTCCCGTCGGTCATCTGGTTCAACCAGGAATTCTCCACGGTGCGCAAGTTGACTTCACGGCGCGGGCAGGCGGCAGCATGAAAAAACGCGATTACCAAGTGACGATCGCCAATACCGGTGCGACGATTGCCTGCCGCTCGGACCAGACCATTCTGCAAGCCGCGATGGGGGCCGGCATCGATTACCCGTTTGCCTGTGCCAGCGGCAATTGCGGCATGTGCGTGTCGCAACTCACGTCCGGCAAGGTGTCGATGCTGCCGCGTGCGGATTCCGCGCTCAGCCCGGAACAGGCAGCGTCGGGCAAGACCCTCGCATGCCGTGCGCAACCGCGTTCGGACCTGGCGGTTTCCTGGCTGGGGCGAGGGGTCCAATGAATAGACCCCAGACCAATCGGATGAGCGAACTTCACTTTTTCAAGGAGCACAGATGACAACATTGATCTACGAACCGGGCGACGCCTACGTTCTCAACTCCACCGCGAGGGAAGACGGTGAACGGTTGTGGGTCGCGCCGTCCGACTTGCAGGCGGCGACCGGTTGGGTCCTGAAGCCCGAGGGCCTGTGCCAGGCGGAGGCCTGCGTTCCGCTCCCGTCAAGCGGGGAGTGGAAGGACGCGCAGGGCCGCATTGATCTTGCGTCGTTTGCCCGTTATGAGGGCCGCGCCGTCGTTGGCGACACCGAGCGCGGGATCTGGGCAGTCGGGGCTGCGCCCGCTATGGGGGCGCAGAGCGCCCTGGCGCCGGACTTCACCTTCCCCGACATCGACGGGAAAAAGCACTCGCTGTCAGACTACCGCGGGCGCAAGGTGTTCCTCTACACCTGGGGCTCTTACTGCGGCTGCTCGTTCGACCCGCCGGTCTGGGAGACCGTCTACCGCGAGCTCAAGGACCAGAATTTCGAGATGATTTCGGTCGCGCTCGACACCGCCGGCTCCGCAGCCGTCGCGGATCGTATCCGCCCGCAGGCGTTGGATCAGCGACCGGTGGAAATTCAGCGCCTGCGCGGCTGGAACCAGCAGCGTTGGGGTGCCAAGCAGATTCCCACGCACCCGTGCCTGATCGACGAGGAGCACGAACTGTCGTCTACCTACGGCATGAGCAATGTGCCGATGGCAGTCTGGATCGACGAGCAGGGCCGTATGGTCCGCCCGCCCGAGCCGGCGGGTGTGAGCGACCATTTCCGATCGATGGACCCGGATACTTTCAAGATTCCCGACAGCGACGCGGGGGCGCTGGTGGACAACCGCGAACGCTACGTGGGTGCGCTGAAGGACTGGGTTGCCAACGGCGACAAGAGCGTGCACGCGTTGACGCCCGAACAGGTGGTCCGGCGCTTGCAGCCGCGCCGGCCAGCGGAGCTGAAGGCCGCCTTACACGTGCGCATCGGGCACCATCTCTTCGGGTCGGGCGACATCGAAGGTGCCAAGGCGCATGTGCGTGCGGCGTCGGAGCTGTGCCCCGAGAAGTGGAACTACCGCCGCCAGGCGATGGTCCTCGACGCGGATTCGGTAGGCGCTCTCAACGTGTCGCCAGGCTTCTGGAAGGCAATGGACGACCTCGGTGACGGCATTTTTTATCCGGACATTGATATGCCGGGCATGACGACATCCGCCGCGACCGGCGCGCGCCATGTTGGCGCATAACGCGCACCCAGTGACCGAGGGGGTGCCATCGGGTATCCGCCAGACTGCGAATTGGTTGCCGTACACACGATGAGTCTCGGCGCACGCGCTCGGCTGTACGGACTGCTGGAGCTGCAGGGGCTGGCAGACGCCGCGCCCCGCATCGACTTCGAGAACGACGGTGGCCCTGCCGGCTGCCGCCTGCCGGTGGAGGAAGACGCTGCGGCGGCAGTGGCGGCTGCCGCCGCGGCCGCCGACCGCGTCTGGCAGCTGCGAGGCGGCGCGCCGCAGCAGATCTGGCTGTCGACCCTGCATGCGGGCGCGAGCCTGGCGAGCTACCAGTACCTGCGGCTGGATGGCCAGCCGCTGGGCGGCTCGCCCGCGGACAACAACCCCCTGGTGGACTTCTACCGCACCCGCGACGGCCGCTGGTTCTTCGTGCACGGCGTGCTCGAGCACCTGGCCGCCGGCACTGAACGGGTGCTGGGGCTGCGCGAACGCA
>JANOUM010000623.1:0-5670 GCA_031416855.1 Rhodoferax sp.
CGCGGTGTCGCTCAGCTCGAACAGCGGCGACATGCGCGCCACCATGAAGATGCCGGCGGTGACCATGGTTGCGGCGTGGATCAGCGCGGAGATCGGCGTGGGGCCTTCCATCGAGTCGGGCAACCAGACATGCAGCGGAAACTGCGCCGACTTGCCCATCGCACCGATGAACAGGCAGATACAGATCACGGTGACCAGCATCCAGTCGGTGCCGGGAAACGCAAGTTTGGCCAGCGCCGGACCCTTGGCGAACACCTCGGCATAGTTCAGCGTGCCGGCAAAGGCCACCACCAGACCGATGCCCAGGATGAAACCGAAGTCGCCGACCCGGTTGACCAGAAAGGCCTTCATGTTGGCGAAAATGGCCGTCGGCCGGTTGAACCAGAAGCCGATCAGCAGGTAGGACACCAGGCCCACCGCCTCCCAGCCGAAGAACAGCTGCAGCATGTTGTTGCTCATGACGAGCATCAGCATGGAAAACGTGAACAGCGAGATATAGGCGAAGAAGCGGTTGTAGCCGTCATCGTCGTGCATGTAGCCGATGGTGTAGATGTGCACCATCAGCGAGACGAAGGTCACCACGCACATCATCATGGCGGTAAGGCCGTCGACCAGGAATCCGATCTCCATCTTGAGGCCACCCACCACCATCCAGGTGTAGATCGTCTCGTTGAAGCGCGCGCCTTCCATCGCCACGGCCCACAGCGTCTGCGCCGAGAGCACGAAGGCCAGCAACACGCCGCCGATGGTAAGGCTGTGGCTGACACCACGGCCGATCCGGTTGCCGCCCAGCGCGGTGCCGAACACACCGGCAATGACGGCGCCGACCAGCGGCGCCAGCGCCACCGTCAGCAGGGTATTGGCGGAAAGGGTTTGGCTCATCTTGTTGTTCAGCCCTTGAGCGTGTTGAGTTCGTCCACATTGATGTTCGACTTGTTGCGGAACAACTGCACCAGGATGGCCAGCCCGATGGCGGACTCGGCCGCCGCCACCGTGAGGATGAAGAACACGAAGATCTGGCCGCGCATGTCGCCCAGGTAGTAGGAGAAGGCGACGAAGTTCATGTTGACCGCCAGCAGCATCAGCTCGATGGCCATCAGCAGGATGATCAGGTTCTTGCGGTTCAGGAAGATGCCGATCACCGACAACGCGAAAAGCATCGCACCCAGCGAGAGAAAGTGCCCCAATGTCAATGTCATGTCTTTGTCTCCGGACCCGGTGCCGTGTCGGCCAGCGGCTCGGCGGGCCTGGTCGGGGCCTGCTTGACCAGTTGCACCCGGTCACGGGAGCGCACCCTGATCTGCGCACTGGCGCCGATGTGTTTGCTGTCCTTGCGGTCGCGCAGGGTGAGCGCAATGGCGGCGATGATGGCCACCAGCAGGATCACCGCCGCGATCTGCACCGGCAGCACGTACTCCGAATACAGCAACACGCCCAGATCCCGGGTATTGGATGCCTGCCCTGCCGCCTGCGCCAGCACGACGATGGGTTTGGGCGCTTCGCTGAGGCGAAAGCCGCCCATCAGGACGGCCGCCATCTCCAGGGCAATCAGCGCGCCGACCGTGCCGGCCAGCGGGAAGTGGCGCCAGAAGCCCTGGCGCATGCTGTCGATGTTGATGTCGAGCATCATCACGACGAACAGGAACAGCACCATCACCGCGCCCACATACACAAGCACCAGCGCGATCGCCAGGAACTCGGCCTTGAGCAACATCCAGATCATGGCTGCCTGGAAGAACGCCAGCACCAGGTACAACGCGGCATGCACAGGGTTGCGCGCCGTCACCACCCGAAACGCGGCAAACAGCAGCAAGGCCGCAAAAACGTAGAACAGACCGGCTTTGAAATCCATGGCTCTTGTATCCCGGGGAGTCACCGCATCAGCGGTATTTGGCGTCGGCGGCCAGGCGCGCGGCAATTTCGCCCTCGTAGCGATCCCCCACCGCAAGCAGCATTTCCTTGGTGAAGTACAGGTCGCCGCGCTTCTCGCCGTGGTATTCGAAAATGTGGGTCTCGACAATCGCGTCGACCGGGCAGCTCTCCTCGCAAAAGCCGCAGAAGATGCACTTGGTCAGGTCGATGTCGTAGCGCGTGGTGCGGCGCGAGCCGTCGTCGCGCACATCCGATTCGATGGTGATGGCCATGGCCGGGCACACCGCCTCGCACAACTTGCACGCGATGCAGCGCTCCTCGCCGTTCTCGTAGCGGCGCAAGGCGTGCAGGCCGCGGAAGCGCGGGCTGGCGGGCGTCTTTTCTTCCGGGAACTGGACCGTGATCTTGCGCCTGAACATGTAGCGGCCGGTCACCGCCATGCCCTTGAACAGCTCCAGCAACAAGAAACTGGAGAGAAAATCCTTGAGGGAAAAAGGCGCCGCGACAGGCGCACCGGACGAGGTAACAGCGGTCATGGTCTTAGTTCCAGATATTGAACGGGGTCTGCATCCAGCCGCCGACAACGACCAGCCACACCAGCGTGACAGGAATGAAAATCTTCCAGCCCAGGCGCATGATCTGGTCGTAACGGTACCGCGGGAAGGTGGCGCGCACCCACAGGAACATGGTCACGACGACAAAGGTCTTGATCGCCAGCCAGATCCAGCCGGGGATCCAGTCAAGGAAGGCGAACGGCGACAGCCAGCCGCCGAGGAACATCAACACGCACAGCGTCGACACCAGGAGCATGTTGGCGTATTCGGCCAGGAAGAACATGGCAAACGACATGCCGGAGTACTCGACCATGTGGCCGGCCACGATTTCCGACTCGCCCTCGACCACGTCGAACGGGTGGCGGTTGGTCTCGGCCAGGCCGGAGATGAAATACACCAGAAAGATCGGGAACAGCGAGAGCCAGTTCCAGGACAGGATGCCCACGCCCTGGTTGGCAAACATGCCCTTGCCCTGACCCATCACGATATCGGTCATGTTCATGCTGGCCGACACCATCAGCACCACCACCAGGCAAAACCCCATGGCGATCTCGTAGCTGACCATCTGCGCCGACGCGCGCAGCGCGCCCAGGAACGCGTACTTGGAGTTGGAGGCCCAACCGGCGATGATCACGCCGTACACCTCCAGCGAGGTGATGGCCATCAGGAACAGCAGGCCGGCATTGATGTTGGCCAGGGCGACGTCCGGCCCGAAGGGGATCACCGCCCAAGCCACCAGCGCCGGCATGATGGTCATGATCGGCCCCAGCAAGAACAATCCCTTGCTGGCCGCCGACGGAACAATGATCTCCTTGGTGAGCAGCTTCAGGGCATCGGCGATCGGGGTCAGCAGGCCCATCGGGCCGACACGGTTCGGGCCGTTGCGCAACTGGGTGAAGGCAATCGCCTTGCGCTCCCACAGCGTCAGATAGGCGACACACCCCATCAGCGGCGCCAGCACCGCCACGATCTTGATCAGGGTCCACAACACCGGCCACACCAGGCTGGTCCACCAAGGCGAGGCCCACAGGGCCAGGCCACCTGCATGGAACTGGTCGATCATGCCAGTGCCTCCTGCAGTGCCGGTTGCTGCGGGCCTGCGCCGCCTGCGCGCGCATCGGCCGTCAACTGCAGGGACGTCGCGCGCCGCACGATCGAGTCGAGCTGGTAGATCGATGCCACCACAGGATCCGTCGCCGCTGCCGACAGGTCGATGGACGCGCTGGTCTGGTTGCCAAGGCGGCTTGCATCCACCAGGCCGGCATCTGGCAGTCCGGTACGTGCCAGGACGTCGGGCGTGGACTCGAAATCGAACCCGGGCAGGCCGAGCGTGTTGGCCAACACACGCAGCACCTTCCAGCCCGGACGGGCATCGCCCGCCGGTTTGACAACCGCACGGAAACCCTGCAGCCGTCCCTCGGCATTGACAAAGCTGCCCGAGGTTTCGGTGAATGGCGCAATTGGCAACAGCACGTCGCTGATGTCCATGTTGGCCTTGAACGGGCTCAGGGTCACGACCATCTGCGCCCTGGACAGCGCGCCGGCGCCACCGGCTGCGTCGAAGGCCGGCTCGTTGTTGAACAGCAGCACGGCCTTGAGCCCGCCAGCCAGCATCTGCCCGGCATGCAGGCCACCGGACGCCGGCATCGCACCAACCAATTGTGCGCCGACGGTGTTGGACGCTTCGGTGAGATACCCCACCGTGGCGCCGGTCTGGCTGCCGATCCAGTTCGCCAGTGCCAGCAGGCTGCCGGCGCGGGCATGGTGCGCGGCCGCATTGCCCAGCAGTACTGCCTTGCGCTGGCCGCCCAGCAGCGACCTGGCGATGGCCGTGGACACGGCATTCGCCGTGCCGGCAGCCGGCGCGGGAATGCCTTGTTCGGCGGCGATCGCGCATGCCACATTGGCCAGCGCGCGTGCCCATTCGGCGGCCGGGGCGACCACGGCGTTGGCCACCGGCAGGGCCCAGTCATGGACCTGCGCGTTGACCACGTTCACGGCACAACCCTTGCGGGCGGCCTGCCGGATACGCTGCGCAAACAACGGATGGTCCTTGCGCAGATCGGAGCCGACCACCAGCACCCGCTGCAGATCCGACAGCGACGCGATCGACGTGCCAAGAAAACGCACGCCCTGCGCTGCGGTGAACTCGGCGTGGCGCAGGCGGTAATCGATGTTGTCGCTGCCCAGGCCACGCACCAGCGCACCGGCCAGGAACAACTCCTCGACCGTGCTGTGCGGGCTGACCAGCGCCCCGATGCTGGTCGCACCGTGGTCAGCCGTGATCTGCCTCAGGCCGTTGGCGACGTATTCGAGCGCGGTTTGCCAGTCGACGGTGCGCCACTGGCCGCCCTGCTTGAGCATCGGTGCGGTGAGTCGATCCGGGCCGTTGAGGGCTTCGTAGGAAAAGCGGTCGCGATCGGCGATCCAGCATTCGTTGACGGCCTCGTTCTCCAGCGGAACGACACGCATCACCTTGTTGTTCTTGACCTGCACCACCAGGTTCGCACCGGTCGAGTCATGCGGGCTGACCGCCTTGCGGCGCGACAGCTCCCAGGTGCGGGCGCTGTAGCGAAACGGCTTGCTGGTCAGCGCTCCCACCGGGCAGATGTCGATCATGTTGCCTGACAGCTCGGAATCGACCGACTGCCCGACGAAGGTCTCGATCTCGGCGTGTTCACCGCGGTGCGACATGCCGAGCTCCATCACGCCGGCCACTTCCTGGCCGAAACGCACGCAGCGTGTGCAATGGATGCAGCGGCTCATCTCCTCCATCGAGATCAGCGGACCGACGTCCTTGTGGAACACGACGCGTTTTTCTTCCTCGTAGCGCGACGAGGAACCGCCGTAACCCACGGCCAGGTCCTGCAGTTGGCATTCACCGCCCTGATCGCAGATCGGACAGTCGAGCGGATGGTTGATCAGCAAGAACTCCATCACCGATTGCTGCGCCTTGATCGCCTTGTCGCTCTTGGTGCGCACGATCATGCCCTGGGTGACAGGCGTGGCACAGGCCGGCATGGGCTTGGGCATCTTCTCGACGTCCACCAGGCACATGCGGCAGTTGGCGGCGATGCTGAGCTTCTTGTGGTAACAGAAATGCGGGATGTAGGTGCCCGCCTTGTCGGCCGCATGCATGATCATGCTGCCTTCGTCGATGCCTACCTTCTTGCCGTCGAGTTCGATTTCTACCATGTTGGGATGCCCGTTCAGACGTAGGCCGGGACCATGCAGGTCTTGTGTT
>JANOUM010000624.1:0-2565 GCA_031416855.1 Rhodoferax sp.
TCCATTCAATGACCGATCGGGCAACCCGCAAGCGGGCAATTCTCTGCGTGATGGCCGCCTCGGCGCTGTACACCGTCTCGTCCGCGCTGGTGAAGGCGCTGGCCACGGACTACCCGGCCGTCGAAATGATGTTCTTCCGCAGCCTGGTCGTGGCCGCCATCATGCTGCCGATCCAGTTGCGTACCGTCGGCTGGCGCGCGCTGCGGCCGAAGCAGCCAATGAGCCATGTCTGGCGCCTGGCCTTCGGCTTCACCGGCATGCTGACCGCCTATTACGGCTATGGCCATCTGCCACTCGCCACCAATACCGCGCTCGGCTTCTGCATGCCGCTCTTCCTCACCATCCTCTCGGTGCCGCTGCTCGGCGAGCGCGTCGGCTGGCAGCGCATCGTTGCCGTCCTGGCCGGCCTCGGCGGCGTGCTGCTGATGGTCCAGCCCTGGGCCGCCGGCGCCGACGCGCTGCCCGCCCTGCCGGTCGCCATCGTGATGGCCGGCGTGGTCACCTGGGCGCTGGCCATGATCAGCATCCGCCGCATGGGTGAACAAGGCGAAAGCAACGTCGCCATCGTCCTGTGGTTCGGCGTCGGCAGCACGATCCTGTCCGCGGCACTCTGTCTCCCCGTCTGGGTAACCCCCACCTGGCTGGGCCTCGCCGGCCTGCTGACCATCGGCGTCGTGACGCTGATTGCCCAACTCCTCATGACCGAAGCCTACCGCATCGGCGAAACCACCCTCGTCGCCCCCTTCGAATACGGCGCCATCATCTACGCCACCCTGCTGGGCATGCTGATCTGGCAAGAATTCCCCAACACATGGAACCTCACCGGCATCGCCATCATCATCACCGGCGGCCTGATGGTGTGGCACCAGGAAGTGCGGGGAAGGGCAGGGACGTAAACAAGACTGGGGCATTGCCCCAGACCCCACCAGGCCCCGAGCGCGCCTTCGCGCGACGGTCCGAGACCCTGGACCTCAACCCTGAAGGCGCTCAAACGGATGGGGGTCTGGGGCCTCTGAGGCTGTGAGTTTTCGTTGATTTGCGGTTTGGCGACGGTTTGCTGGTGCGCGTTGGAGACTGGATTGCTCCGATGCGGTTGATTTCTGTCCTCAGCATTTGGTGGCGGGATGCGACGGCGGACGGTTGTTGTTCTTGGTGTCGAGATTTGGGCGGAAGGCGGGCTATGCTGGCGCGCTTCAGGCTGCGGCCAGCATAGCGTTACGGCGCAGGCGGAAGGTGCAGATCATGTTGTGCGTCAGCGCGTGCAGCAGTGCCACGCACCGCACCGCCCCCCGGCCGCGCACCGTGACCTGCTGCAAACCACGCAGGCGCCACTGCGCGAACACGCATTCCGCCCGCGAACGCATCCGATACAGCAATTGGCAGCCCGCCTGTTGCATGTTGCGCCGCCACGCCGCCACCCCCGGGCCATCCTTCGGGCGCGGTGCATAGGCAGCGGCGGGGTCCTGCTTCTTGACGTTGCTCGGCGCCAGAACACTCGTCCCTCGGCCATGCGCGGCCTCGATGTCGGACAGGTCGCAGAACCCGGAATCAGCCAGATGAACCGCCGGCCGGACGGCGTAGCGTTGCTCGATGCGCTCCAGCATCGGCTCGATCTGTCCGCTGTCGGCGCCGCTATCTTCCAGCGCCACATCCACCACCACCAGCGTACTGGGGTCGCATCCCATCTGTATATTATAGGCCGGCCGGAACGCCCCGGCCGCCATGCGCATCACCCGCGCATCCGGATCGGTCGTTGACACCCGAACCGGCCTGTCCCGGCCGGTCTTGGGGTCAATCCGGTCCTTGGCGGGGCGCGCGGCCTGGGCTGCTTGCAGTTCATCCATCCGCTGCTGCGCACCTGCCAGCCGTTCGGCCCGCTCGCCGGCGATACGCTCGGCCGCCTGTTGCTTGCGCTGCGCCGAGGCATCCGCCGCCGCGTCGCGTTCGTCGCGCAAACGCTCAATCCGCACCGCCACCGCCGCACGCAACCGCGCCAGCGTCGGCGCCCGGCGGAACGACGAAGCACCGGCGCTGGCGCGCAGCTTCATGCCGTCCTGGGCTAATTGCTCCAGTTGCACCGAACCGTCCGCCACCAGGGCGGTGACGCTGTCGGTCAGCAGCCGGTCGAGCAAGGCTTCGTTGTCGCGGCGGAAGTCGCTGAGCGCATGGTGGTTCACCCCGACCCGGCCACACAACCAGCGATATGGCAGGTCGCGCTGGCAACGCCGCGCCAGTTCGCGCGCGCTGCCGATGCCCTCGACGGTGGCATACAGCCAAAGCGACAGCAGCAACGCAGGGTCGATCGCGTCGCGCCCCGGACCATGCGTCCGCGCCTTGATCGCGTCATACAGCGCGCGCAGGTCCAGCCCCTGGACGAACAGCGCCACCAGCCGCACCGCATGGTCTGCTGCGATCAACTGGTTGATGTCGACGAATTCCCACGCCATGGTGCCACGATCGGGCCTGGCCACGCGCGGGCTGCCGGCATGGTCCAGCTTGCCAGCTCGGTCAGCGGCCTCGGTGGAGTGCGGCAAATCGCCAAAAAGCGGGGAAACCATCAGCGAC
>JANOUM010000625.1:0-3247 GCA_031416855.1 Rhodoferax sp.
GCCGCTGCTCGGCGTGTCGCTGGCCGGTCTGCGCCGGCACCGCGGGGACCAGGCGGCGTATGCCGTGCATGCGCTGGAAATTGCCCACACCGTTGGCGCGATGCTGCGCAACAGCGGCGCCGATCTGGGGCAGACCGGTGCGGCGGGCGCGAGCGACGACAACGCGGCCTTCGCGCTGGGGATGGATATCGAGGGCGACACGACATCCAATTTCGCCACTGCGGTATCGGGTCGCAGCCGCGTGCTGCAGGATGCGGCCGACGGCTACCGTGTGTTCACGCGCGTGTACGACCGGGAGCGTGCCGCGGCGTCGCTGGTACGCGGCGCCATGCTCCGGGAATACCGCGAAAGGCTGGATGCGCGCATCGCCGCCATGGGCGTGAACCTGACGCGCCTGGCGCGCGAACTGCGCCGGTTGCTGGCCCAACCCGTGATCGATGGCTGGGACGGCGCGCAGGAAGAGGGCTTGATCGACGGGCGGTGCCTGGCACAACTGGTGGCGTCGCCCACCGAACGCCGGCTGTTCCGAACCGAACACCGAGAGCCGCGCGCGGACTGCGTGGTGTCGGTGCTGCTGGATTGTTCCGGCTCGATGAAACAACACGCCGAGCCGCTGGCCGCACTGGTCGATGTGTGGGTGCGGGCACTGGAGATGGCCGGAATTGCGGCCGAGGTGCTGGGCTTCACCACCGGCGCCTGGAACGGCGGCCGTGCCCAGCGTGACTGGCTGCGCGCCGGACGTCCGCAGCATCCCGGGCGCCTGAACGAAATCAGTCACATAGTGTTCAAGGACGCCGACACGCCCTGGCGCCGCGCCAAGTCGTCCCTGGCCGCGCTGCTCAAGGCCGACCTGTACCGCGAAGGCATCGACGGGGAGGCCGTGGCCTGGGCCACGCGCCGCCTCGGCGCTCGTGAGGAAACGCGCAAGCTGTTGCTGGTGCTGTCCGATGGGTCGCCGATGGATGGCGCCACCCATCTGGCCAACGATGTCCACTACCTCGATCATCACCTGCGCGACGTCGTGCAAGGCGTGGAACAGTCCGGGGTGGTGGAGATCTTTGGTGTCGGTGTGGCGCTCGATCTCAGCCCCTACTACAGCCGCAGCCATGTACTCGACCTGGAGACGTCCGGGCCGCATGACTGGCTGCGTGAATTGCTGGGCTTGATCGGCAGGCGGGCGCGGCGCTGATGGGCGGCCCGGGCGTGCGGCCCGGCCTGGACGGCAGCGAAGTGTTCCTCGATGGTCAGGGTGCCGCGTGCTCGGCTGGGGAATGTCCGGGCAACTGCACCCCGCCGACCGCCCGCAGCAATGCGGCGTGCGCCAGCAGCCGGGTCGAGTCGAGGGTGGGCAGCGCCGCGTTGTGGTCGCCGATGATGAGCCCAATCTCGGTGCAGCCGAGGATCACCGCGTCGCACCCCTGCGCCTTCATGCGCAGAATCACGTCCTGGAACACCGCCACGCTGTGCGGCCGCACCACGCCGGGCACCAGTTCGTCCATGATGATGCGGTTGGTTTCCTGCAGCGCCGGGCCGTCCGGGCGCTGGCACTCCAGACCCCGCGCCACCAGCCGCTCCGAGTACACGCTGCTCTCTACCAGCCAGCGTGTCCCGGTAAGGCCCAGGCGGCGGTAACCGCGATGCTGTGCTGCATCGGCCACCACGTCGGCAATGTGCAGCCATGGCAGGGGTGAACGCGCCGCCACTTCGGAGAATGCCTGGTGGATGGTGTTGTCGGGGCAGATCAGAAAGTCGGCGCCAATCACGGCGAGCTTGCGCGCCGAGGCCAGCATCAGCTCGGCCACACCGGGCAAATCTGCCGCATCGAGGCAACGCACGTAGCTGGCCAGCGAGGGTGTGTGCATCGATACCTCCGGGTGCCCGTGCGGGCCGAGGAATGCACTGCCCTGGGCGCAGATGGTGCGATAACACAACGCGGCGCCTTCCGCCGAGCAGGCGACGATGCCGATATGCAGCGGCGCGCTCATCTGGTGTTCATCCTGCGCATGGCCCGGTCCGCCGCTGGAAGTGCTGCTCAGCGCAGTGGTCGCCGCCCGATCAGGCCGGCCAGTGCCGAACGTCCGCTGTGGCCGGTGCCTTCGGACAGGTCGGCTTCATATTCCCGCAACTCAAGGATATCCAGGCTGGCGAATGCCTCGCGCAGCAGGGTGTCCGTGTACAGATGGGACACGATGGATGGGCCCCCGGTCTTGTAGTCCAATTGCCGCGGTGTGTATCCTTGTAATACAAGGGTGCCGCCCGGCCGCAGGCAACGCACGATGTTGGCAAACAGCCGCGCCCGCGACGCCGGGTCGGCAAACTGCACAAAGATCGCCGCAACGCCGTCGTACGCATCCGCCGGCCAGGGGTAGGCATCGCAGTCGCAGACCTGGTAGTTGACCGACACACCCGCTTCGTCGGCCAGGGCGCGTGCCTTGGCCACACCCGCCTCGGCGATGTCGAATGCATCCACCACCAGGCTGCGCCTGGCGAGCCACACACTATTGCGCCCTTCACCGTCGGCGACGCACAACACGCGCTGGCCCGGCTGCCACAACGATGCATGGTCCCGCAACCATGCATTGGGCCGGGTACCAAAAAGGAATCCAGCGCAGCCGTAACGGCGGTTCCAGGTCCCGGCGGGGTCGGAGTACGGTGCAGGTGTGGTGGTGCTCATCGGCGAGAACTTACCAGATCGCTGACTGCGGGCTGGAGCAAAGGGGCAACGCCGCCAACGGCGTGAAGGACTGTTTTCGTGTTTCGAAATCTCTGGGTCGGGCTACCTGGACGTGCATGCTGCGCGACACAGGCCGGGTCGATGGCGATTGCAAATCCGCGTATATTCGAAACAACAGAACAATACCGTTGCCTGGCCGGTGCCGGCCCGGGTTTGAAGGTTTGAAGGTTTGACCATGGCCAAGCAGAATGCAGCAGCACCCGTCCGGTCGTTTTCCGAGTCCGACCTCGTGTTCGAGAGCGCGGCCGAGGTGTTCCGCGTCATGTCCGCGCCGATGCGCCTGAAAATCATCAGCAGCCTGTGCAACGGGGAAAAGAATGTCGGGCAGCTGCTCAGCGAGATCGACACCACGCAGCCCAACATGTCGCAGCACCTCAACACCCTGTACAAGGCCGGTGTGCTGGGCAAGCGGCGCGATGGTGTGCAGATCCACTACCGGATCATCAACGACCGCGTCGTGACCTTGTGCCGCGCGGTCTGCACCCAGATCGCGATCGAGACCGACGCCGGGAC
>JANOUM010000626.1:0-1846 GCA_031416855.1 Rhodoferax sp.
GGGGTTGATCGCAGGGATCTTGGGCATGACGGTCTCCGTTGGTGGAGCCGTCAGTGCTGCACGGGCAGCGAACTTATGTCCAGCGCGGTGAACCGCCGCACCGCGGATCGCCAGAGCTGGCGAGGCCTCCCGGCCTATGCCTGACCAGAACTTCTCATAACTGGGGTCTTCTCATAATGCCGGTTATGAAAATCTTTCCATAACGGCCAGAAGCGGACCTTGTCTCCGGTAGGCAGCCCCTCACGCTGTCGCTGCATACTTGCGCCGAGTGTGAAACACATCCCCAACCACTTGCCATGACGACAGGCGTCGCGCGCGCGCAGAAGAAGCTGCGGCAAGCAGAGTTTTTCTTGTGGCACCTCAAGCAGGCAGCAGAGGAGATGGCGTTGCACCTCCGCAGGACTACAGCGCCGAACACGGAACCATTGGAGTTTTGGTTCAGCGCTTGTTTCAGCGCAGCCCAAAGCGTCTACTACGTGCTCTACGCGACCAGTGGTCCGTCGTTCAAGCGAGCCCAGAAGTCTTGGCGTGAGGGTCTTGGCAAACAGGCGGCCGACGAGTTCGGCTGGATGATTGGGGTTCGCGATGGCGACGTTCACTTTGCGCAGGTGCCGGGAGAGGTGCTCCCAAAGGTAGTTCCCGCGTTGCCCTCCGAAATCCAATGGATAGGAAGAAACGATGCGCTGTACGGGCCATGCGAATTGCCCGCCCAGACAAATCCGGACAACAAGATTGTTCGTAGCGCGGTGACTACGAGCTCACTCGGTCTCTACATTGACACGCCAACGGGGCTGGAGGACGCCGAGGATCTTTGCCGTCGATTTGTCGATCGTGTCCGCTCGTTGCTCGCGGCCGTGACCGCGAACCTTGGCTGATTTCATTTAATGCAACGCGAGAGGAGCGGGCGACTTCCTCGTGTGGACCGGTATGAGAGTCTGCTCTGGGTCGAATCCTGTCTGAATGCGCCGCACGAATGCAATAGCCCGCAGTCAGGACACCGCGAGGATGCGCGGTTTCATCGTCGTCCCGTGAGTTGAAGGCAGTCTGCTGCCTAGAATGACCGCATGCCCCCCCTGCCCGACTTCATCGACGACCTCGGCCACGGCATCTTTGCCATCGACACCGGCTTCCAGCGCCCGCGCCTCGACGCCGCCTACCTGATGGTGCACGGCGGCCGCGCGGCCTTCATCGACACCGGCCCCAACCACGCCGTGCCGCGCCTGCTGGCCGCGCTCGACGCACTTGGCCTGTCGCGCGATGCGGTCGATTTCGTGATCCCGACCCATGTGCACCTCGATCATGCCGGCGGCGCCGGGCTGCTGATGCGCGCCTTGCCGCAGGCCACGCTGATCGTGCACCCGCGCGGCGCGCGCCACATGATCGACCCGAGTGCGCTGTTCCAGGGCGCGCTGGCGGTCTATGGCGCAGCGGAGATGGAGCGCTCTTACGGCACGCCAGTGCCGGTTGACGGCGCGCGCATCCAGACCTCGACGGACGAAATGGATCTCGTGCTCGGCGGCGACCGCGTGCTGCACTTCATCGACACACCTGGCCACGCGCGCCACCACCATTGCATCTGGGATGGCAGCTCGCGCGGCTGGTTCACCGGCGACACCTTCGGCATCAGCTACCGCGAGCTCGACCACGCGGCACGCGGGGCCTGGATCATGCCCTCCAGCGTGCCGGTGCAGTTCGAGCCCGAGGTGCTGCGGGCTTCGGTTGCGCGCCTGCTGGCGTTCGATCCGGCCTGCATGTACCTCACCCATTACAGCCGGGTAGCCGATGTGCCGCGGCTGGCCGCGCTGTTGCTGTCGCTGCTCGACGAGATGGTGGCCATCGGGCAGCG
>JANOUM010000627.1:0-5000 GCA_031416855.1 Rhodoferax sp.
CGCGGCGGCAAAATCGCGCAAACCGACGTATTGCAGCACCGACCTTGCCCAGTCTGGCAGGGCATTGAAGACCCGGTGCAGGTACTGCACCGGGTTGGATTCGCCCGACTGCAGGCGCTCGTACAGACTGGCGGCCTCGCCGGCCAGGGACGCGGCCACCATGGCCACCGGGAAGATCACGATCACTGACGCAAGCAACAGCGTCAGCAAGGCCGCCGGCGTGCGCCGTTGACCCAGGCGCACCAGCAGCCACCGGTGCACCGGGACGAACAGCATGGCCAGGATGGCCGCCCACAGAATGGTCCCGTAGAACGGCAGCAGGATCCAGCCCAGCGCCAGCGACGTGATGACCAGCAACACGACGACCAGTCGGCTGTCCTCAAGAACTGGGGCGACGGGATCAGGCACCGGCATGGCGGCTTTCTCTTGGGCGCCGGCGCGGGCTGCCGACCGTCGCGACAGCGGGTCGGTACGGCATCCGGTTGCGGCCATGCGAAGTGGCGATGCGTTTGCCGGCTCCGAGCCCGATCCGGGCCGGCGGACCAAGGGTCTGTGCGCCCGCCGCCCTGGAAATTCGCCATGCAGGCGCGCAGCGCCAGAGCGATCCAGCCCTTGCGGGTGACCAGAGCGGCCCTGGACGGCTGGAGGTCACGGCAAGCGGATGGCGGCGGTCCGCACGGCCAGTTGGCGTGCCGGCAAGGTCATCAGGTAGAACACCAGGTCGGCGCGCCGGGCGGCATCTGGCATGCCGACGTGGGGCATCAGGTTGTCGGGCAGCATGCCCTGCGGGTCGGCCAGAAAGGCGTCCAGCGTTGGTGTGCTCCAGACCGTTGTGCTCGCCGTCATCGCGCGGCTGTAGGCAAATCCCGCCAGCGTGCCGGCGCGACGTCCGGCAATGCCCTGCAGGCTGGGGCCGGTGCCCTGACTTCCGTTCACCGAATGGCAGACGGCGCAGGTTGCAAACGCGGCTTTTCCCACAGCGGCATCCTGGGCCTGCAAACTGCCGCACAGGCCGAACAGGCCCAGCAGCAGCAGTCCAGGGACCAGGTGGCGGAGCAACGCAATGGTGCAACAGCGTGATGTCATCGGATAGTGCCTCCTGTATACGGGTTTCGGCTTGACCGGGTCAGTGCATGACTGGTTGTAGGCCACGGCCAGGGCAGCGTCTGTTCGAAAACGAACATACACCCGCATCGCGCGGTCACACAAATGCTGACACCACACGCGGGCCGGTCCGCCTGGCCGCACCGCGCCTTGTCTTACGTGCTGGCGCGGCACCCGACTACAGCCAGGAGCTGCCACAAAAACTACAGTCCAGGCACACTCCGACCGAAGCCGGGGACCGCAATTCAATGCTTCTCCATCCGCACCCAAGGAAACCCGATGACACCATCACGCCACATCCTCGCCACCATCTGCATCGCAGCCGCAGCACTGGCCAGCGCCACCACTGCCCTGGCGCAGAGCAGTTCGACCACCAGCACAAGTAGCCCCTACTATGGAAGCGGAAACGGCTATTTCGGCGCCAGCATCGGGCGTTCCGACTTCTCGCTGGGAAACGGCACGGGTGCATTTGGCTCCGAGAAGCGCGACACCAGCTACAACATCAGCGCCGGCAGTTTCTTCGAGCGCAACTTCGGCGTGGAACTCGGCTACACCCATTTTGGTTCGATCCGGCGCGGCGGCGGACAGACCAAGGCTGAAGGTGTCAACCTCAGTGCCATCGGCCGGCTTCCCCTGAGCACGTCGTTCAACCTGCTGGGCAAAATTGGCGCCACCTATGGCCGCACCCAGATATCGTCGGCAGCTGGTTCCGGCATCGCCGGAGGCAGCGACAACGGCTTCGGTCTGTCGCTCGGCCTTGGCGCAGAGTATGTCTTCACGCCGGCAACATCGGTGGTGCTGCAATACGACCTGCACGACCTGAAATTCGCCGGCAGCGGGCGCGACCATGTCGGCAACACCTCGATCGGCCTGCGTTACCGCTTCTGACGCCACCGCGTCGCGTCACATCTCCGTTACCGCCCGGCACCGGCCGGGACACACGCCACCCGCACGGTTGGTCCGCCCCGGTGCCGCCCGTCTGGGTGCCAACGCACAGAAGTACGCGTCAGTCCGCCCTACCGTCATGCGCAGCGCCCGGTTCCGGGTGTACCACGCCAGCACAGGACATCCAACTTGAACCACCACGCAACTTCGACCATCGAGTCGGACGGTCCTCACCGTGCCTGCTGACCCGACGCCCCGGCGGCTGCGCATCGTCGGCGCTGTGGCGTGGCTGGTGGCGGGTGTGCTGGTGCCGGCCGCAGCCGCCGACCCTGCGCACGCGCCGACAGAACTCAAAATGCGCGCCAGCCATGCGGCGCTGTCGGACCAGTTGCAGCAAAACCCGTTCCAGCGCCCGCTGGTGCTCGAATCCAGCGAGTCGCGGGATCTACTGGCCGGGCGCATCCACGCCGTGCTCGACACGCCTTTCGCGCGGGTCCAGGCGACGCTCAACGACCCGCGCGCGTGGTGCGACATCCTGTCGCTGCACAGCAATACCAAGTACTGCCGCGCCATCGGCCGACCGGGCGCCATGTCGATGCTGCTGTACGCCGGGAACAAGACGCCTCAGCCACTGGCATCGGCGGTGCGCATGGAGATGGCGTTTGCGGTGGTCGCCGACACGCCAGGCCTGCTCGCGGTCACGCTGCGATCGGACAATGGGCCCCTGGGAACCAGCGACTACCGCGTCTCGCTGGCGGCGATTGCGCTGCCCGACGGCAGGACCTACATCCAGCTCGGTTATTCGACCGCCACCAACACCGTGGCGCGCCTCGCGATGCAGGCCTATCTGGCCACTGCCGGCCGGGGTAAGGTCGGTTTCACGCGCACCGGCCTGCAGCCCGACGGGCAGGCGGCCTACCTGGGTGGCGCCCGTGGCGCGATCGAACGCAACACCATGCGCTATTACCTGGCGATCGACGCCTATCTGGCCTCGCTGCAGGTCGCCCCAGCCCTCCAGTTCGAGTCCCGCCTGCAGGGCTGGTTCAGCGCCACCGAACTGTACCCGCGCCAGCTGTACGAGATGGACCGCCAGGCCTATGTGGCCATGAAACGCGACGAACACCTGCGTCAGCAGGCAGCACCCTGACGCGCACCGTGTACGCCAGCGAACAGACCGGCGGTTGCACGCCGGCCGATCATCACGGCCGGATCCACGCCGCTGGCGATCCACCACGACTACAAGGAGGTATTCACCATGCTTCGCAACACCACGGACCTGCACGACTACGCGATCCATGCCACTGACGGTATGGTCGGCAGCGTCAAGGACTTCTATTTCGACGACCAGGCTTGGGTCATCCGCTACCTGGTGGTCGACACCGGCGACTGGCTGCCCGGGCGCAAGGTGCTGGTGTCGCCGATGTTGTTTGAAGTCCCCGCGTGGACCACGCGCGAGCTGGCGGTGACCCGAACCTGCGAGCAGATCCGCAACAGCCCCGACATCGACACCGAACGACCGGTATCGCGCCAGCAGGAGGCGGCGTACCTGTCGTACTACAACTACCCGGACTATTGGGGCGGCACCGGTCTGTGGGGCGGCGAGATGTACCCGGAGCTGCTGGGGCCCAACCGCGGCGGCCTCCAATCGGTGCCGCCCGGTGCCGCCGCAGGCCTTGCGGCCATCGACCGGCTGGTACAAGACCAGGCGCCGCAGCGGGACAAGGAGGACCCGCACCTGCGCAGTTGCCTCGCCGTGACCGGGCACCACATCCACACCATCGACGGCGCCATCGGCCATGTGAGTGGTTTCCTGATCGATGACCGGACCTGGGCCATCCGCTACATGGTGGTCGCCACCAGCAACTGGTGGATCGGCCACCAAGTGCTGATCGCCCCGCTGTGGATCGACGCAGTCGACTGGTCCAGCCGCAGCGTGACGGTCAACCTGACCCGCCATGCGATCCAGTCAGCGCCTCCCTATGACCCGGCATTACAGCCGGACCGCGCACAGGAGATGCATCTGTACCAGCACTACGGCCAGCCCGACTACTGGACGACGGCAGCTGATCGGGACCGGCCCAGCCTGCGCGTTTGAAACGGCCCCAGCTCGCCCCCCTCATCCGGGGCGCAGCTGCGCCTGGCCTGCCAGCACGGCAGCGGCCCGTGCCTGCTCCTGGCAATTGCCCTGCACCAACAGCACGAACTTGCCGCTGGCCAGTGCCGCCTCGAACGGCAGCACTTGCGCACGCAGCACACCGATGCCGGCCAGCGCCGCATGCAACACGCCGATGCCGCCCACCGCCACCACGGCCGGGCCGCGCGTACCCACCAGCGCCAGTTGCTCCACGTCGAAACCCGAACTCCCAAGCGCCTGGATCGCCAGATTGGCCTCGCTGTGGGTGTCAAAAACATGGGCAGGAATCGTTTCCAGATGCATGAGGCTCTTTCGGTCGGATTCGGTGGGCATGACCCGAGTGTCGGAACGGCGCCCGCAGATCGTCTGTGCGCTGGCCCGCACACCGGCACCTGCGCAGCACCAGGCACCGTGTGCCAACGCACAGTCTGCCCGGCCCGAAGAATTTACAGTGCAGGCCATGCTCCGAAAGCCCCCTCGCCCCGACCCCTGGCTGCACGCCGCCAACGACCCTAAACATGGCTGGTCGCCCCAAGCGACGGTGGACCAGCAATTCATCCACATGCTGGAGAAATTCCGGCCCACCGGCGGCCTGGCCTCGCTCGCCGAACTGCGGCTTGTGCTGCGCCCCGATGGTGGGCCCCAGCGCAACGCACTGGATGACTGGATCCGCACCCGTGCCGTCATTTGCTTCGAGTGGCAGACGCGAACTTGGCTGCCTTGGTTCCAGTTCGACCGCAAGAGTCTGACACCGCATGCCCCACTGCGCCGCGTGTTGGCTGAACTCAATGCCGTGCACCTGCCCTGGGACGTCGCATGCTGGTTTGCGCAGCCCAACCCTTGGCTGCACGACCAGGCGCCGGTGGATTGCCTGGTG
>JANOUM010000628.1:0-2837 GCA_031416855.1 Rhodoferax sp.
CCTGGTGCAAGGCAGCGGCAGCGACGTGGGCGCCAGCACCTCCAACGTCTGGGCCGACAACACCTTCAAAGCCAGCAGCCTGGACGGCCAATCGTCCAATGTCGTTGAGGCCAACGGCAAGTCATTCATCATCTACCTGGCCCAGGCCGCCCATGCGGGCGACACCCTCACCTTGAGCCTCGATGGCGCCCTGGCGTCCGAGTTCAAAGCCAGGATCGACGGCGTGATCGTCGATGCCGACGGCGCTGTCATTACCCTGACTGAAGGCCAGACCAGCGTATCGTTCTCATTGCTCGAAGACGGCGAGATCACCGCCGACATGGCCGGCAGCATCAGCGCCAGCTACCAGAGCCCTGACGCGACGGTCGACTCCAATGTGTGGGCGCTGAGCCTGATTGACACGGGCGAAGCCGAGAGCACCTTCAACGGCGACTTCCTGATCAAGACCGAGACCCGCAATGGCCTGCCGATTACCCGCCTGAATACAGCTGGTCTCGAGGTCGAGGTGGTTGCCAGCGGCGCGCTTTACTACGTGAGAGACGCCAACCGCAACCTGGCCGCAGGTAGCGAAGCGCCCACCTACCAAAACATCTACGTCGACGGCAACGTGGTCGGGGTTGAGGAAGTGCGTAGCGATGACGTCGTCGTCAACGACAACACCATCTACGGCACAGCCGGCAAAGACGCCATTAACGGCTTGACCGGCAACGACCAGATCAATGGTGGGGCGGGTGCTACGCGTTCAATCATCCCGTTAAGTGCTATTTATTTCGTAGCTGCTTACGCACGTAAACGGGGCGTTTCAGGCACTTTTGATTGTAAAAAAAGACGCAAAAACACTAAAAATCTACCTAGCCGATGCCTCGCAGGCACCTCCAACACCCAAAGTGCTCATGCACATTCTTCGCGGCTTGTGGGGCATAAATGGCTGGGGAGACGCATGGATAGTGCGTGGGCTGTTGCAGGCCTGGAGGTCGGGTGATGAAAGCGGCATCAAATCAGTTAGTGTCCCGATTTTTGCTTGCCGGACTCTGCTCCATGGTGCTGACCGCCTGCGACCCGTTTGAGAAGCAGCGGGCTGAACAGGCGGAGAAGACGCGCATTGAATGCTTGGACAAGATTTGTACGGGTGACAAACCGCCTCCACGTCCGCCGGGCCGGGTCGTGTTCAAGCTTAACGGCCAGTGGTTTACGGGGCCAAATGAGTATGGCAGTCCAAGCTTAGGCGCAATTGCTTTTTATTGGCCAAGCAAAGCAGCGAGCGGTGATCCTGATGCGGTCGAAAAGGCTTCTGAAGTAGTCTTCAATTCAAATGGCTCAGTAGGCAATTTTTACGATGTTGCCATCGAGATATTTCTGCGCTCCAACACCATCCCGCCCGAGCCGCGTGGCTACCAGCTCATCGAACTTGCAGAAGCCAAAGACTGGATCGCAAGCCGCACCACTCTACGCCCTGGACTGGATGCCATCACGATGAGGCACGTGATCGGGCCGCGTGGTTACTACATTGACCACGTGACCTACTACGTGGCAACCCAACTCAAAGGGGTGGACGGCCTTCCACCCGTCGCGACATGCGCCCACGCCTACCCCGACGATAGCGGCGGAACGGGCTTTATGTGGCAGCCCGGCATATGGGCTGGAACCCGTATGAACCAGAAGCACTGCGCCGACTGGCCAGAGATTTTTCAAGAAACGACTCGCGTACTCCAACTGCTCAAGAAGGCATAACCATGACAACACTCAACGAAACTGAACTCAATCAACTGACAAACATGCGGGCTCAAGCTGTGCTGGGCCAGATCCGCTATTGGCAAATCTATCAATGGCTTGGCGACTTGCTCGTATCCAAAGGCGTTGCATCCACCGATTCCAGTTTGCTATGGCTACGCGGTGCGACCGAGGCCAACGCCGAGCGTGGCGCCATGTCCGAACTCATTCGGACGTACACCGACACGCAATACCAATTGCGCTATGGAACCTCCATTCCAGGTGGCAAGATGCAAGAGGCATCCAATGCAGTTGCAGAAAACCTGATCAAAGACCTATTGGGCTTGAGTGGCGATGGCTGGCCGCGAGGCCGAATGCCCGATATCGCGCGGATCGCGCTTGCAGACGCAAACGCAGTAGGTGACACACTATTCAAAATCGCTGGCGATACGTCTGCGCCACCGATCAACGCCGCATGGTCAGGCACCCTGCTATTCGGCTTGCTGCGTAGCGATCAGACCGGCAAGCTGATGAGCACAGGCCACGGCGGCAGCATAGACACTTTGAACGACTGGCGCGATGTGCTGTTTTCTGCAGCGGCATACAGCAAAGGCTTGAAAGCGGCGTGGACGGGCTACTGGGCCGGAGACGAATACCAAAAAGACCGCGACTTCAAGACCCTTGACCAAACCGTTACCGGCTACCTGCTTTCCTCGGGCGACCCAGCAAGCCTGGCAGGCGCACTTATCAACGGCACCGCCAATCCCACTCTCAAGGCCGCATTCAAAGTCATAGGCGACGTTGGTCAAAACAAATTCCTCGACATGCTCATGGGAGCAACACAAGGTAAGCCCTTGCTGGGCACCACCACAGACGCCAACTTCGCCAGCAAAGCCAACACCTTCTTCAGCGCCTACGGTAGCACCCTGCAAAGCATAGGAGCCGAACTGCTGCCGACCACCGCAGGCGGCATGGCTAGCAAAGCCCAAACTGATGTCAACGTGCGAGCTGCTCTGGCAGCCCTTAGCGTTGTCAGCGTTGGCGTGAGCGCTACCACGGCAGAGAAGTTCAGCTTGTATGACGCCGCCACGGGCCAAGGCAACATCACCCAGAACTGGATCACTGAC
>JANOUM010000629.1:0-14738 GCA_031416855.1 Rhodoferax sp.
GCCACGAACCAGCCCGTGCTCACGGGCGGATTCTCCGCCACCGGGCTTCCATCCGGCCTGTCGGTCAACGCCAATACCGGGCTCATCACCGGCACACCGACGCAGAGTGGTGACTTTGCGGTGGTGCTGCGGGCGGCCAACTTCGTGGGCACGGGCGCGTCGACGGCCGTGACGATCCGCATCAACCCCAGCGTGGTACCGGTGATCTCCGGCACGGCATCGGTATCGACCAACGTCAACCAGGTGTTCGCGGGCTACCAGGTCACCGCGAGCCAGCCGCCCTTGCTGAGCTTTGCGGTGGTGGCTCCCAGCGTCCTGCCGGCAGGCCTGAGCCTGAACACCGGCACTGGCGTGATCACAGGTACGCCGACTCTGAGCGGGCAGGGCAGTGCCAATCTGACTGCCACCAACTTTGCCGGAACCAGCGCGCCTTTGACGGTGACCTTCAACATCCTTGCGACGTCCGTGCCGGTGGTGACGGCGACGGTCCCGGCGCTGGCCGGCACCGTAGGCGCCGCCATCACGCCGATCCAGATCAACGCCACGAACGCCGTCATCACCGGTTATTCCGCCAGCGGCCTGCCCGCCGGACTGTCCGTCAACGGTGCCGGCCAGATCGTCGGAACGCCCACCCAGAGCGGTGTGTTCCCGGTCATCCTGAGCGCCACCAACCTGATCGGCACCGGCAACAGTGCCGCGCTGAGCCTGGCCATCAATCCCAACGCGGCTCCGCAGATCACCAGCGCGACGACTGCGTCCGGAACGGTCAACACCGCATTGGTGGCCTACCAGATCGTGGCCAGCAACGGCCCCATCCTGTCGTATGCGGTGGTGGCGCCCAGTACCCTGCCGGCTGGCCTGGCGTTGAATACCGGCACCGGCGCGATCACCGGCACGCCCACAGCCAGTGGCACCTTCAGCACCGACCTGAGCGCCACCAACGTGGCTGGTACCAGCAGCGTGTTGGCACTGGGCTTCACGATCAACCCGAGCACCGTGCCGACCATCAGCAGCCCGACCTTCGCGACAGTCGCTGCCGGCGTCGCGATCACACCGATCCAGGTGGTGGCAAGCAGCCCGCCGATCCTCAGCTACAGCGCCACGGGGCTGCCGTCGGGGCTGGCCATCAACACCAGCACAGGCGCCATCACCGGCACACCCACGACACCCGGCGTGTTTGCAGCCACACTGTCAGCCACCAACGTCGTCGGACCGGGCAGCCGCGCCGTGCAGTTCACGATCGGCATTCCGGCGCCCACCGCCTGCGCGATGTCGGTGCCCATCAATTCCACTGCGACGCTGAATCTGGCTACCTGCCTGTTCAGCGGCTTTGCGCCTACCGGAGTCACCGTCGTCGCCACACCGGCGCACGGCAGTGTGGCAGCCAGCGGCACCATGGTGACATTCACGCCGGTCAGGAACTTCTTTGGCACTGACTCCTTCACCTTCGTAGCCACCGGTCTGGGCGGGACGTCGCCGCAAGGTGTTGTGTCGGTCACCGTCACCGGCCGGCCCGATCCAATGCAGGACGCGACGGTGACGGCGGTTATCGCCGCGCAGGCCGAGACGGCGCAGCGTTTTTCCAGGGCGCAGATTTCCAACTTTCAGCGTCGCATGGAAGCGCTGCACCGCAGGGCTGACAGCGTCAGCGCGGGCAGCGGCGCCTTGCAGCAATCCGGCGCATTGCCTGTACCAGGCCTGGCCGGCGCATCCCCGGGCAGCTTTGGCGCCGCAGCCCTGACCGGTGGCAACGGCAACCACCATTCCGCCGACCCGGGTGGCGGCGCAGCCAGCAGACTGCCACCACTGCCATCACCCGTGACGACGACCGGATACACCTCCGCCGCCACATCAAGCGGGCTACTGCCTGCGCTCGGTGCGGGTAGCCAGTCGCCATTCACCGGCGCCGCGCTGGCCCTGCCCAGAACCATCGGCATGGAGATGCTCGGTCGCTCCGCCGATCCGGGGCCGGTAGCGCTGCGCGAATCCGATGCGCTCCAGGCCATCGCCATCGGCACCGGGCTCAAGGCGTTGCCCTTCGCCGACAGCGTGATCTCCCTGATCAAGTCGCGCTCCCTCGATCTGGCGGGTGTAGGCGCCGGCCTGGGCCTGAACACCAGGCCCGATGCCAGCGGCAACACCAGTTACTGGATCGAAGGCGTCGCCAGCTTTGGAACCCGCGATGCGAGCGGCGGTTTCAGCAGTTCCGAATTCAGTTCCAATGGCATCAGTGTAGGGGTCGACAGGCGCATCAACCGCGATCTGGCGGTCGGCGTGGGGCTGGGTCATGCACGCGACAAGGCCACCATCGGCACCGATGGCTCGATCAACCGCTCCAAGGGGTATTCGCTGGCACTCTACGGCAGTTACCAGCCGCAGGACAACACCTACATCGACGCCATGCTCGGGGTAGGCTCGCTAGACTTCGACACCAAGCGGTTCGTGGCGCCCCTGAACGATTTCGCACTCGGGCAGCGTGGTGGCACGCAGTGGTTTGGCTCGCTGACCGGCGGCTACGAATGGCGCGACAAGGACCTGCTGTTGTCTCCGTACGGCCGTATCGACTTCTCGACCGATCGCCTGCGCAGCAGTACCGAAACCGGCGCCGGGGCGTTCGCGCTGACCTACTTCGGCCAGACCTCGACATCGATCCAGGGCGCCCTGGGTGTGCGCGCCGAGTCGGCCCATGCCACCCGTTTCGGTTACGCGGTGCCGAAGGTGCGGGCCGAACTGCGGCATGAGTTCCGCGGCAGCGGCGAAGCCTTTGTCGGCTACGCCGATCAGCCCGGGGGACCCCGGTTCGGTCTGTTGTCTGGCGGCGGTGCCCGCAACTCGGTCGTGCTGGGCATCGGCAGCGAGTTCCTGATGCGCGACGGCCTGTCGCTGTCACTCGAATACCAGCTCAGCCACTCGTTCTCGAACGATTCGAGTTACGCCCTGCGCCTGCGCCTGAGCAAGGACTTCGACGCCCGGGGCCTGCCCAAGCTGCGCCTGACCGAACAGGAGCAGGACAACGAACCCGCCAATCTGCAGTTCGACGCCGGCTACACCACCGACAGCAACGTCACCCGTGCCAAGGCAGGCCCGGACCGGTTGAGCGACGAATCCTTCAGCGCCAATGTCGGCAAGACCTGGATCTACGACTTGACAGCCCAGTCGCGCTTATTGATGACCGGTTCGGCCGGCGGCGAGAAGTTCCGCCGCTTCAACGGCCTCAGCCGCGCCAGCCTGGGCGTGGAGGCCGAATACCAGTACCGCGCTTCGTCCGAATTCGACGAGCCCACCTACGGCGCGTTTGCCAAGCTCAGTGGTGAGGGTTTCGAGTCGTCGCTGCGAGACGGTTATCGGTTCAGCACCGGTGTCTCGGTGCGCCTGCCGCTGACCGACCGTATCGGGCTGTTCGGTGCCGCTGCATTCAATCTTCGCAATGCGCGTAGCGAGGTGTTCAGCACGCGCGACCGATCACTGCGCACCAACGTCGACTATGCGCTCAGCGACCGCGAGACGCTCTACCTGGGTTCGGAATGGCGCTTTGGCGACATTGTGTCCACCGGGCGCCCGTCGCTGGAGAATGTAAGCATCGCCAAAGTGTTCGCGCAAGACGATGCCTATGCGGGCGGACAGTTGTTCAGCTACAAGGTCGATGGCCGAACCGCCCTGTTTACGCTGGGCTACAACCTGAGTTTCGGCACCAAGGACTCGATCGACTTCTCGTGGCGGCATGTGCGGTCCACACCCGGCTTGCGGCCGTCGTTCGTGACCTCGCCCAAGAGCTACAAGGCCAACCAGTTGTCGGCGGTCTACCTGCTGCGGTTTTAGGTGAGGATGTGATGATGCGGTGTAAACGGTTTTGGTCGATTTGCAGCGCGGTGCTGATGGCGCTGGTGCTGTCGGCCTGCGGTGGTGGGGGTGCGGGTACCAGCGGCACGGGGGATGTCAATCCGTTTGTGCGCGCCGCCGCCGTGGCGACCGGCCTCGACCGCTTCCTGCTCTACCCCAATCCGGTGGTGCTGGCCGACGGCACGTTCCAGGTCGGCGCCGCGGAGTACGCGGTGGCCTATTACGGGGCGATCGATCCGGGCAACAACAAGGACACCGTGGACAAGTGGCGCGCCGCCAACAACATTGGAGTCATCACCGGCGGCCATACCGAATTCAAGGTCATTGTGGGCGACCAGCGCGACCTCGGGTATGGCCGCAAGATGACGGCCCACCGCAACCCGGATGGCAGCCTGGCGTTCATTGTCGAAAACTACCTCGTGGGCGCTTATGGGGGTTACAGCCCGCTGAACCTCGAGGCCGCGATCCAGGGTGCCAAGCAATGGCACCTGGGCACCAACGCCATCGAGTTCGGCGTCGGGCCGGCCGGCGGACCGCCGGACGCGCGCTTCGTGCGCTTCTACACCTTCGACCCCACAACCGGCGCGCGCCTCAACACCCTGAGCCTCGACGGCCGGCCGGTCAAGGCCATGCCCACCGTGTGCATCTCCTGTCATGGCGGGCGCGGCGACCCGCTGACACCGCCCGACGGCACGGGCAAGCAGTTGTTCGCGCTGGTGATGAACTCGTATTCGCAGCACCGTGGCGACGTCGGTGCTCAACTGCATCCGTTCGAGCCGGCGTCATTCGACTTCTCCACCCTGCCCGGTTTCAGCCGTGCCGAGCAGGAGGCCGCGATCAAGGAAATCAACAAGCTGGTGTTGTGCTCGATGAGCCTGCCCGTGGGCACGGCGGCGGTGTTCCCGGAAGATACCTGCCGGCGTGTCGCGACCCAGCATGAATACCAGGGCGTGGCAGCAACCCACCTCAAGGCGATGTACGGCGGCGACGGCCTGCCGCTCCCCGCCACCACCACGGTGGACAACTACGTGGAGCAGAGCTGGGTCGCGGCCGGTCAATCCGACCTCTACCTCAAGGTCCAGGCACCGGCCTGCCGCGTGTGCCATTTGTTGCGCGGCACCGGCAACCAGAGCGACCAGAGTTTCGAGACCTTCAACCACTTCGACAGCTTCAAAGACCGCATCAAGGCCCACATGGTCGATCGCGGCAACATGCCACTGGCCAAGCTGATCTACGACAAGTTCCGCAGCACGGCGAGCATGTTGCAGACCATGGCGACCTACCTGGTGAGCGACCTCACGGGCATCGGTTTCAGCGCTGGCTACGCTGACGGCGCGCTGGCGCCCGAGCGTCCGATCGCCGACCCGGGTCCGGACCGTGTCGTCAGGCCGGGCGCAACCACACTCTCGGCATCCATGAGCCTGTACTCGACGACTTACCAGTGGAGCATCTTCAGCGGACCGGCCGGGGCGTCCCTGACGAACCCGACCTCGGCTTCGCCCGTCTTCTCCGCCGCGACCGATGGGGCCTACGTGGTGCAATTGGTATCCGCCAATGCGACGGCAACCAGTGTCGCTGCGCAGTTGCGCATCGTGGTCGACAGCACGCTGGCGTATGACCCGAGCGCGCTGCGATTTGCGGATATCAAGAACACGCTGCAGACCAGCGCCGGGGCTTGCACCACCTGCCATCAACCGGGCGGCAATGGGGCCGTAATCCCGCCGATCTGGTATACCAGTTTCGACCGTGCGGGAACGGGCATCGGCACCGAAAACAGCGCCACCAACAACCATTGGTTCTACACCGAGTTGCGCGGCCGCGTCAATTTCACCGACTGGATTGCGAGTCCGCTGTTGCGCAAGCCCTCCGGCAACCACCACAACGGCAATTTGCGGCTCGGCTTTGACACCAGCTTGGCCCCGGGGGCGGCCGGACGCGCGGACTACGACAAGTTCGTCAGCTGGATCGTGAACAGTGCGCCAGAGTAGGCAACAGTTCGCCAGCCGAGGCGCGCAACGCCGCCCGCTGAACGCCTGGCGTCGCGCCCCGGCCGGCACCACTTTGGGCCGACAGGCTCCCAGGGTGTTGCCAGTGCAAACAAGCGGTCAACGGCCGCATCTGCGTTAAGTTAAACGGTCAGTAGGTCCGGCGCGGGCCGGTGTAGACGTCGTTCGAGAACACGAAAGGTGTCCTGCGCCCGACCAGGGTTTCGATCAGGGCCAGTTCCTGGTCGGTGTGGTTCACAAACGGCGCATTGCGTATGTTGTTGCCCGCGCCGCCGTCGGTCACGATGTAGACCGGCCGGTCATGGTGCTTTGCGGCAATGGTCTGCCGGCTGCTCGGGTCGGCGGTGGCCTGTACTTCCGTGGCGCCGTAACAGGTGCAGAAATAGGTGCGATCCGGGTCGGACTCGATGTAGAAGCCGGTGCCCCGGATGCCGATGGTGGCCGTCGACGAGGTCAGCTTCATCGGCGAGTTGCGCGACACCGACAGCAGCTTGCCACTCAGCATGCGCAGCCCGCCGATGATCAATGATTCGGTCGTGTTCTCCGGCGGCTCGATCAAGAGTTTGCTCTCGCTGCGCAGGATCATCGAATGCGTGTCCACCACAAACACCACCTCGCTGTTCTGCGCCGTCTGCACGGTGTCGCCGGGCCTGATCTGGGTGGCGAGTGTCGCGTCCTTGTCATTCACCGTCACCTGGCCGGACAATCCGTAGATCGACTGTCCCGGCGGCAACTTGCGCGGCTTGCTGCCGAAGATGCCGAAAGTGATGGCCTGGCTGCTGGCGGCCGTGACGCCCAGCAGCCCGGCGGTAAGGGCCCGTATCAGCAGCAGGCGGCGCGGGTCATCAATTTCGTCGGTGCGTTTCATCTGTGCTCCCGGTGAGGCTGGCGTGGTGGTCGAGCGCCGTCTGCAACATCACTCCCTGTTGCGCGCGGATGCTACCACGGCCACCGCCGGCGCCGACATCCGGCACTGGCAGGCACGGGCCGGTGCGAGCCATGTGCCGGGGGCTCGGGGTATCATCGCAGCGCTGGCTCGGTGCGGTTTCGCGCCCGGTTTCTGTCCCATCACCGCCAATCAGGTTTCTGCTTCCCGTGCGTCTCAACTCGATCAAGCTGTCCGGCTTCAAGTCCTTCCCCGAGCCGACCAATTTCATGTTGCCCGGCCAGCTGGTGGGCGTCGTGGGCCCCAACGGCTGTGGCAAGTCCAACATCATGGATGCGGTGCGCTGGGTGCTGGGTGAAAGCCGGGCCAGCGAGTTGCGCGGCGAGTCGATGCAGGACGTGATCTTCAACGGCACCAACACCCGCCGGCCGTCCAGCCGCGCCAGCGTCGAACTGGTGTTCGAGAATGCCGACCACCGCGCCGGCGGCCAGTGGGGGCAGTTCGCCGAGATCGCGGTCAAGCGCGTGCTGACGCGCGACGGCACCAGCAGCTATTACATCAACAACCAGCCGGTACGCCGGCGCGACGTACAGGACGTGTTTCTGGGCACCGGCCTGGGCCCGCGCGCCTACGCGATCATCGGCCAGGGCACGATCAGCCGCATCATCGAATCCAAACCCGAGGAATTGCGCCTGTTCCTGGAAGAGGCGGCCGGGGTGTCCAAATACAAGGAGCGCCGACGCGAAACCGAAAACCGGCTCAGTGACACGCGCGAGAACCTGACCCGGGTGGAGGACATCCTGCGCGAACTCGGTGCCAACCTGGAACGCCTCGAAAAGCAGGCCGAGGTGGCGCAGCGCTACAAGAGCTTGCAGGCCGAGGTGGCGCTCAAGCAGCACCAGCTGTGGTACCTGCGCCTGGCGGAGGCCCAGGCAGAGCAGGCCCGGGTAAATGTCGATGCGCAGGCGGCGGTGCTGGCCATGGAGAGCCGCGTCGCCGATCTGCGCCACATCGAGGCCGACCTGGAGACCGTCCGCCAGGCGCATTACGCTGCCGGCGACCATGTCAACCAGGCCCAGGGGTTGTTGTACGAGGCCAGCACCGAGGTCGGCAAGCTGGAGGCCGAGATCCGTTTCGTCCTCGAGGGCCGCCAGCGTGTCGAGCAGCGCCTGGCAAGCCTGAAGGAACAACTTGCCCAATGGGCCGCCCGCAAGCACGACGCCGAGTCCGAGATGGTCGAGCTGGTCGACCGCACCGGCCAGGCCCGGGAAGACAACGACGTGCTGACGGCCCAGGTCGAGGACCATGCCCAGCAGTTGCCGGAACTGGAGCAGGCCTTGCGGCTGGCCCAGTCGGCCGCCAGCGATCAGCGCGGCGCGGTGTCGCAGGTGCAGCAACAGATCCAGGTGCTGGCGGCCGAGCAGCGCAGCGTGCAGGAGCAGTCGCGCCAGTTGTTAGGCCGCCGGGAGCGCCTTGGGGCCGACCAGAAGGCGCTGGAGGCGCCTGACGAATCGATGCTGGCCAACCTGCAGACGCAGCTGGAGCAAGCCCAGGAAACCGCGTCCATGGACGATGCCCGGGTGCATGAGTTGCAGGACGCGGCACCCGCCCTGGACGACGCGCGACGCACCCGGCAGCAAGCCGTGAACACCGAGTCCTCGCGCCACGCCACGCTGGCGGCACGCATGGAAGCGCTCAAGGCCCTGCAGGAGAAGGTCCGCACCGACGGCAAGCTGCGTCCGTGGCTGGGCAAACACGGCCTGGACCAGCTGCCTGCGTTGTGGAGCCGCCTGCATGTGGAGCAGGGCTGGGAAAACGCCGTCGAGGCCGCCCTGCGCGAGCGCTTGGGCGCGCTGGAGGTATCGGTGCTGGACCGGGTGCAGGCGTTTGCAGCGGATGCGCCACCGGCCAAACTCACATTTTTCAGCCCGCCGGCCGCGGGCCTGCCGGCAACTGCCGCTGCGTTGCCGCGCCTGGCGGACCTGTTGCGCCCGCACGACGCCGGACAAGGTGCGGTGCTGCGCGACTGGCTGCAAGGCTGTTTCAGCGCGCCCAGCCTGGACCAGGCGATCGCGCAGCGCCAGCAACTGCAACCCGGCCAGGCGATCTACGTGCCCGCCGGCCACACCGTGACCATGCACAGTGTCAGCTTCTATGCGCCCGACTCCGAGCAGGCGGGCCTGCTGGCCCGGGCCCAGGAAATCGAAAACCTCGACAAGCAGCTGCGCGCGCAGGCGCTGATCGGCGAGCAGTCACGCCAGTCGCTGGCGCGTGCCGAATCGGCCTACGCCGAGGCCGCGCAGTCCCTGGTGCAGCTGCGTCGCAACGCCACCCAGAGCCAGGCCCGCGCACACGACCTGCAGGTGCAGGTGCTGCGTCTGCGGCAACTGGCCGAGCAGGCGCGCGCGCGCAACGAGCAGCTCGCCGGCGAGCTGGCCGAACTCGATGCCCAGCTCCAGGCCCTCGACGAGCGGCGCGTCACTGCAGAAGCGCGATTCGACGAGCTCGACATGCAACTGGCCGATACCCAGGAGCGCCACGCGCAGCTCGACGAGCGGGTGTTGCTGGCCCAGGGAAAACTGTCCGAAAGCCGGGAGCAGCAGCGCCAGGTCGAACGGCGTGCCCAGGAGGCCGGTTTTACGATGCGCAGCCTGCAGGTCCGGCAGGCCGAACTGCAGCGTGCCATTGAAACCGCCGTGCAACAGGCCCACTCCCTGTCTGGCGAGGAGCAGCGGGCCCACGACGAGCTGGTGCGGCTCACCGATGCGGCGGCGCAGACCGGGCTCCAGAACGCGCTGGCGATCAAACTCGAACGCGAGCAGGCCCTGGGGGCCCGGCGCAGCGAATACGACGACCTGACGGCCAAGCTGCGTGGCAGCGATGAGCGCCGGCTGCAGCTCGAACGCGAGCTCGACCCGCTGCGCCAGCGCATCACCGAGCTGCAACTCAAGGAGCAGGCGGCGCGGCTGGGCTGCGAGCAATACCAGCAGTTGCTCGACGATGCCCATGCCGAGATCGAGCCGGTGGCGGCTTCGATCATCTTGGGCAATGTCCGGCTGGCCGGTCTGCAGGCGGCCATCGACCGGCTCCATGCCCAGATCGCGGAGCTGGGCGCGGTGAACCTGGCGGCCCTCGAGGAACTCACCACCGCGCGGGAACGCAAGCAGTTCCTGGATGCGCAGTCGGCCGACCTGAACGAGGCCATGACAACCCTGGAGGATGCGATCCGCAAGATCGACGGCGAGACTCGCACGCTGCTCTCGGCCACCTTCGACACGGTCAACACCCATTTCGGCAAGATGTTCCCCGAGTTGTTCGGCGGGGGCAACGCGCGGCTGGCGATCACCGGCGACGAGATTCTGGACTCCGGCGTACAGGTGATCGCGCAGCCGCCAGGCAAGAAAAACCAGACCATCCACCTGCTGTCGGGCGGCGAAAAGGCCCTGACGGCGATTGCGCTGGTGTTTGCGATCTTCCAGCTCAATCCGGCACCGTTTTGCCTGCTCGACGAGGTGGACGCGCCGCTGGACGATGCCAACACCGAACGTTATGCAAAGCTGGTGACCAGCATGAGCCGGAACACGCAATTCCTGTTCATCAGCCACAACAAGATCGCCATGGAGATGGCCGAACAGCTGATCGGTGTCACGATGCAGGAGCAGGGCGTCTCCCGCATCGTCGCGGTCGATATGGATGCCGCCGTCACCATGGCCGAGACGGCCTGAGCATGGCGGACCGTAGTGCGCAGCACGGAGGTTATTGAATGAGCACACTCCAGATCGGGTTGGCGGTGGCGGGAGGAGTGGTGTTGGCGGCGGTGGTCGCCCACGAGGCCTGGAAGGCCCGCAAGCTGGCGCCGCGCCAGCCGGCACGGGTGGAATTGCCAGACGGCGAAGCCGGCGCACCGATCGAGCCCAGGATGGAGTCCGACCCCTACGCACCCGAGAGTTTTCCGGTGCCGCCGCCCGAAAAGAAGGCCGGGATGGACGGCCTGATCGACGTGATCGCACCGGTGGCGCTCGAGGATCCGGTGTCCGGCGATGCGGCGCTGGCGGCGATGCCGGCGACCCGCCGTGCCGGCAGCAAGCCGTTCGCAGTCGAGGGCCTCAACAGCCTGAGCCGCGTCTGGGAAACACCGTTGCCAGGGCAGCGCTACGACGCCTTCCAGGTCGGCGTGCAACTGGCCAATCGCCTGGGTGCCCTGAACGAGATCGAGTATTCCGAGTTCGTGGTCAAGGCGCAGGGATTCTGCGACGCCATCAATGGCACGCCCGATTTTCCGGAGATGCTCGAACAGGTCGCACGCGCACGCGAACTCGACCAGTTCGCCAGCACGCACGACGCGCAACTGGGCTTCACGCTGCGCGCACGCAGTGCGGCCTGGAGTCCGGGTTATGTGCAGCAGCACGCGGCCCGGCTCGGCTTCGTGGCCGGTGCGATGCCCGGTCGCATGGTGCTGGTGGCCAGCGTCGCCGGCATGCCACCGGTGCTGGGCCTGAACTTCGACACCCAGGCGGCATTGGCCGAGGATCCGGCGCAGGCCGCCATCCGCGATGTGTCCCTGTCGCTCGACGTGGCCCAGGTCGACCGCAGCGAGCGGCCCTTCGTGCGCCTGCGCGATTGCGCCGTGGCCCTGGCCGCGGCGATGGACGGCGTCATCACCGACGACAACGGCCAACTGCTGCCGCGCGATGCCATGGACTTGATCGGTGCGGAACTCGAAGGCCTGTACGACACGCTGGAGCAGCGTGACCTCGCCGCCGGCTCGGCGCTGGCGCGGCGGCTGTTTTCCTGAGCGGCTCAGGAAGCTGGTACTGTTTTGGGACGGCGCGCATGAAGCAGCAGGCCACCTCTTCAGAGGCCGATGACGCAGACCGGACCCGAATGGCCCGGTTGCGCGACGAACTGCACCGGCATGCACACCAGTATTACGTGCTGGACGCAGCCACCGTGCCCGATGCCGAATACGACCGCCTGTTTCAGGAACTGCAGACGCTGGAGGCGCGCCACCCGGCCTGGACGACGCCCGACTCGCCGACACAACGGGTCGGCGGCAAGGCCCTTGAGCAGTTCGCCACCGTGCACCACCGGGTGCCGATGCTCAGCATACGCACCGAGACCAACACCTCGGCCAGTGGTGCAGAGAATTTCGACGCCCGGGTCCGGCGCGAGTTGTCGCTGGCCCCCGACGCGCCGGCGGTCGAATATGTGGCCGAACCCAAGTTCGACGGCCTGGCGATGAGCCTGCGTTACGAGGCCGGGGTGCTGGTGCAGGCGGCCACGCGGGGCGACGGCGAGGCCGGTGAGGACGTGACGCACAACATCCGCACCATTGGTCAGATCCCGTTGCGGTTGCCGCCCGACGCGCCGACGGTGCTCGAGGTGCGTGGCGAGATCTATATGCGGCGGGACGATTTCGACCGCCTCAACGAGTTGCAACGCCAGAAGATCGCCACCGGCATCAAGGGCGAGAAGACCTTCGTCAACCCGCGCAATGCCGCGGCCGGTGCGGTGCGCCAGCTCGACCCGGCCATCGCAGCCCAGCGCCCCTTGAGTTTTTTCGCCTACGGCCTGGGGGAGATTTCGCCACCCGAGCAGGGCGGACCGGTGCTGCGCACCCATTTCGATATGCTGCAGCGGTTACGGATTTGGGGTCTGCCGGTATCCGACCTGGTCGACACCGCGCAGGGTGCGGCCGCTCTGGTGGCCTACCACACGCGCATCGGCGGCCAGCGCGACAGCCTGGGTTTCGATATCGACGGGGTGGTGTACAAGGTCAACGACCTCGCCCTGCAGCAGCAGCTGGGTTTCGTCACGCGCGAACCACGCTGGGCGGTGGCGCACAAATACCCGGCCCAGGAACAACTCACGACGGTGCTGGCGATCGATGTGCAGGTCGGGCGCACCGGCAAACTCACGCCGGTGGCCAAGCTGGCGCCGGTGTTCGTGGGCGGCGTGACGGTGACCAATGCCACGCTGCACAACGAAGATGAAGCGCGGCGCAAGGACGTGCGTATTGGCGACACCGTGGTGGTGCGGCGCGCCGGCGACGTGATTCCCGAAGTGGTGGGTGTGCTGCCGGACAAACGCGTTGGCGAGCCGGCGCAGTTCTCCATGCCGGCCACCTGTCCGGTGTGCGGGTCGGCGGCGGTGCGGGAGGACGGCGAGGCCGACCATCGCTGCAGCGGGGGCCTGTTCTGCAGCGCACAGCGCAAGCAGGCAATCCTGCATTTCGCGCAGCGGCGCGCGGTCGAGGTGGAGGGGCTGGGCGACAAACTCGTCGACCAGCTGGCCGAGGCCGGCGTGGTTCGCACCTTGCCCGATCTGTACCGGCTCGGTCTCACCGCCCTGGCCAGCCTGGACCGCATGGCCGACAAGTCCGCGCAAAACCTGCTCGATGCCCTGGACAAGTCGCGCCAGACGACGCTCACGCGCTTCCTGTTCGGCCTGGGCATCCGCCATGTCGGCGAGGCCACTGCGAAGGAGCTGGCGCGCCACTTCGGCAATCTCGACGGCACCATGGACGCGACGGTCGAGCAACTGCTGGAGGTGAACGACATCGGGCCGATCGTAGCCCGGAGCGTGCGGCTGTTCTTCGATCAGCCGCACAACCGCGAGGTGGTGGAACAACTGCGTGCCTGTGGCCTGACCTGGGAGGAGGGCCCGCCCGCACCCACAACGCCCAAGCCCCTGTCCGGAAAGACCTTCGTCATCACCGGAACACTGCCGGGCTTGGGCCGGGACGAGGCAATGGACCTGATCGAAGCAGCTGGCGGCAAGGTCGCCGCATCGGTAAGCAAGAAGACCAGCTTTGTGGTCGCGGGCGCCGAGGCCGGCAGCAAGCTCGACAAGGCGCGTGTACTGGGTATTGCGGTGCTGGATGAAGCAGCACTGCGGGAGATGCTGAATGACCGTACGTGAGATCCTCAAAATGGGAGACCCGCGCCTGCTGCGCGTGGCGCAGCCGGTGACCCGCTTCGACACGGATGATCTGCACCTGCTGGTGACGGACCTGCTCGACTCAATGGCCGCCGCCAGCGGCGCCGGGCTGGCGGCGCCGCAGATCGGGGTCGACCTGCAGGTGGTTATTTTCGGCACCGGCGCCGTCAGCCCGCGTTATCCGGATGCGCCGCCGATTCCGCGCACGGTGCTGCTCAATCCGGTGATCACGCCGCTGGCCGGGCCCTCGGGGCGCATCGAGGAAGAGGAGGACTGGGAGGGCTGCCTGTCGGTGCCGGGCCTGCGCGGTGTCGTGCCGCGCCATGCGCGCATCCGTTACACCGGCTTCGACCAGTACGGCGATCTGGTGGACCGCACGGCGGAGGGTTTCCATGCCCGCGTGGTCCAGCACGAGTGTGACCACCTGATCGGCAAGTTGTACCCGATGCGCATCCGTGATTTCACCCGCTTCGGCTTCACCGAGATCTTCTTTCCGGGGCTCGACGCGCCGGCGGACGACTGAGCTGGTGCCTTTCAGGCCAGCGCCTGCAACAACTCGGTCTCGACCTCGATCTGCGCCCGGTTGTGCTGCAGCTCGGCGCCATCGATCAGGAAAGTGTCGTCGACCCGCTCCCCGAGCGTGGCGATCTTGGCGAGTTGCAGGTTGATGTGGTGCCGGGCCAGCACGCGCGCCACGGAATACAGCAGGCCGACGCGGTCGCTGGCCGAGATGTTGAGCAGCCAGCGCTGCGCCTTTTCGTCCGGGCGCAGCGTCACGCGGGGCGCGATCGGGAAGCTTTTGACACGGCGCGAGACCCGGCCGCGGCTGGGCTCGCGCAAGGGGCCGCTTTCGGCGATCGCCGCCGCCAGGCCGTTTTCCACCTGGCTGGTCAGTTCGCGGAATTGCTCGGGTGGCGTGCTGGTGACCACCTGGAACGTGTCAAGCGCATACCCATTGCGCGCGGTATGCACGCGCGCATCCAGGATGCTGAAGCCAGCATGGTCGAAATAGCCGCAGATACGGGCAAAAAGGTCGGCCTGGTCGCGCGTATACACGACCACCTGCA
>JANOUM010000630.1:0-1578 GCA_031416855.1 Rhodoferax sp.
GCAGGCAAGCGCAACGTCTGGACCGCTGAGATAAGCCCCGGCCAGTACGTCGGTCTGTCCGTCTACGACAACCAGTCCTCCACCACCGGCAAAAAGCTCGTCATCACCCGCGCAGGCAGCACCGACAACACCATCACCATCGACAACTTCGACCTGGCCAAAGCCCTGAGCAGCGCAGGCTACCTCGGCATCAAGCTCGACCCCACCCAGCGCCTGGCCCTGGTGCAAGGCAGCGGCAGCGACGTGGGCGCCAGCACCTCCAACGTCTGGGCCGACAACACCTTCAAAGCCAGCAGCCTGGAGGGCCAATCGTCCGATGTCGTTGAGGCCAACGGCAAGTCATTCAACATCTACTTAGCCCATGCCGCCCATGCAGGCGCACAAAGCGAGCGCCGGGTGTCGTTGAACACTGCAGATAGTAGCTATCGAATTCGTAGCTGCTTACGCATGCTTTCTAGGGGCTGCACTCCAATTCGGCATATAAAGTGCCGCGCGCTGCGCGTGAGCAATGCATCTGTCTGCCGAGTAATCATGACTTGCGGGATGTGCGCATGAACCGCCGCACCGCGCTGATCATCGCAGGCAGCGTGCCACTACTGGCGGCTTGCTTGTACGACCAATACTTCGACATCGAGTGGGATGAGGAGGTGCTGCTGCACGATGGGCGGGTGATCGTGGTGCATGTCAAACGTACGTATGAACGGCGTGGCAAGCGACTAAGGCCCTATGAAGACGTGACCTTTAGACGTAACGAATTCACATTTGATGCCGGTGACCCAGTTGGTCTTGTCAAATTTAGTAGCAGGCTTGGAGTAGGCCTGATCGATCAGGTCAATGGAAACTGGTACGTGGTTCTTTTTGGACAAGGACCCTATGGCAACTATCCAGAGGAAATGCCTGACCATTGGGGCCAGGATTTCACAGTGCAGGAGGAGCGACTGGCTAAGTTGGAGAGGGACCGATTTGTGCCGATTGCGTGGGACGCGGCACCTCCCGGCGCACTCTTGAATAACAACTTTGTTGTTGGTTCGATGTCCGTAAAAGAACTGTCAGATTTCGACGGCAAAAAAATGACCTTGGGCGACAAGAAGAGACTCAGAGATGCTTATCCCCCAGGCCCTGGCGGTGGAAAAATTTCTAGACCAATCCGTATGCAAAAACCTAAGGAAGAACTCAAATGACACTTCAATCAGACATGGCCTTGCTCGCGGCAGGTTCGTACTGGGATGTTCGAATTCCAAATGTAGACAACGCGTCCAATAACCGAGCTCCAACTCCCGCCAACTACAAAGTCCTCACGCAATACGACGAAGCCGGTTCAGGCGCGAGCGCCAGCAGCGGCTTCAGCGCCCGCGTCTATCAGAACATCGCCACCGGCGAAATCGTCATCAGCTACGGCGGCACCGAATTCAATCCCGATTCGGCTGGTTTAGCGGCCGATTTTTTTAACGGCAATATTCCTTTGGCGTTGGGCCGTTACGGCGAACAGGCTTTCAAAGCGGCCGAGCTCTATCAGCGCGTCAAGGCCAACCCGAGTCTGAGCGACAGCATTACTTTCACTGGCCATAGCCTGGGTGG
>JANOUM010000631.1:0-3559 GCA_031416855.1 Rhodoferax sp.
GGCGCCCGGCGGCCTGGGCGGCCCTCAGGGTGTTCATGCCTGCGCCCGCTGCAGTTGCAACGTCAGGTTGATCGCCCGGCTCAGCTTGGCTGCGTAGGCCGGGTCGGTGGCATAACCGGCGCGCTGCAGGCCATTGGAGTAACCCTGCACCGAGGCTGTTTGCTGGCTGGCCTGGGCGTAACGCGGACTTTGCGTGATCAGGCGCGCATAGTCGCGGAACGATTCCTCGTAGGAGCCATAGGCGCGGAACTTGGCCATCACCTTCTGCGCTGACCCGTTGATGAACTCGGTGGTGGTGACCTCGGCTACCTTGCCGCTCCAGCCGGCGCCGGCCTTGATGCCGAACAAGTTGAACGAAGGCGCGCCGCCCTTCATCTTGATCTCGCTGCGGCCCCAGGCGGTCTCATGGCCGGCCTGTCCCAACATGTAGCCCGAAGGCAAGCCGCTGTCCTTCTCGACCCGGGCCGCTGCCGCACCGTGGCGTTGCACGAATTCGGCCTGCCCGGTGGTGGTCCTGACTGGTGTGGTGGGCGCGACGCTGATCGGCTTGGGCGCAGTCTTGGGCTCGACCGGCAGACTGGCGGGCTCGGCACCGGCGGTTTGCTGCTGCAACTGGCGTGCGATCATGTCCGACAGGCCACCGGGCATGCCCGACATATGCACCGCGAGTTGCTGGTCCAGCAGGTCGGCGCCCAGGTCGCCGCCGGGGCTGTCGAGCATGCCGGACTTCATGGTCGCCTCGCGCATGCTCTTGATCAATTCACGCATGAACAGCGACTCGAACTGCTTGGCGGCCTCCTTGATCGCGGCCGGCGAATTCTGGCCGGCCTGCAGCTTGAGCGTGTTGAGCGAGCGCGCGTCGGCGGCGAGCGCGTTGCTGGACGAACCGATGTGCGAAAACGTCATCTAGATCACCTCCAGCTCTGCATTGAGGGCCCCTGCCGCCTTGATGGCCTGCAGGATCGCCAGCAAGTCCTGGGGCGTGGCACCCAGCGCGTTGAGCGCCCGCACCACGTCGGCAAGCTGGGGCGCCGCGGGCACCTGGATCAGGATGCCGGGCTCTTGCTTGATCTGGATGCTGGCCTTTTCCGCCACCACGGTCTGGCCGCCGGTGGACAGCGGCGCAGGCTGGCTGATGACCGGAGTGGAACTGATGCTGATCGACAGGTTGCCATGCGCGATGGCGCACGGGCCCAGCGTGACCGCCTGGTTGAGCACGATCGATCCGGTGCGGGAGTTGATCACCACCTTGGCGGACGGCACCGAAGACTCCAGGGCCAATTCCTCCATCTCGGCGATGAAGGTGACACGGGCGTTGGGTTCGGTCGGCGCGCGCACCTGCACCGTGCGGCCGTCTAGTGCTTGTGCGGAGCCATCGCCGAAGCGCTTGTTGATGGCTTGCGCGACGCGCCGCGCGGTCTGGAAATCCGACGCATCCAGGCCGCGCCAGAAGCTGTCGCCCTCGGCCAGCGGCGTGGGCACCGAGCGCTCCACCTGGGCGCCACTGGGTATGCGTCCGGCACTGAGGTGGTTGATCTGGACCTTGCTGCCGCCGGCCGAGGCGCCGGCTCCGCCCACGATCAGGTTGCCCTGGGCCAACGCATAGATCTCGCCGTCCACGCCGCGCAGCGGGGTGCTGATCAGCATGCCGCCCTTGAGCGATTTGGAGTTGCCCAGCGAGGACACGTTCACGTCCAGCGTCTGGCCCGGGCGCGCGAAGGCTGGCAGTTGTGTGGTGACCAGCACTGCGGCGACGTTCTTGAGCTGCAGCGACGCCGCGGTCGCGGCCGGCAGCGTGATGCCGAGTTGCTGCAGGTAGTTGCTCAGGCCCTGCGAGGTGTAGGGCATCTGGGTGGTCTGGTCGCCGGTGCCGTCCAGGCCGACCACGAGCCCGAAACCGGTCAGCTGGTTGCTGCGCACGCCTTCGATGGCGGCGACCTCCTTGATGCGTGCGCCCCGGGCCGGGGCCGCGAGCAGGCTGCAGGCCAGCAGCAGGACCAGCCAGGTTTTGGCTTGGCGCGTGAAGTGGGTGAGTTGGCGCATGGTCGTGCACCTAGAACGGCAACAGGGCCATGAAGAAACGCGCGATCCAGCCCACCGTCTGGGCCTCGGCCTGGGCGCCGCGGCCGCGCGACTCGATGCGGGCGTTGGCAACCTGGGTCGAATTGACGACGGAGCCCGGTTGCACCACGCGCGGGTCGATGGTGCCCGAGAAGCGCAGCACGTCGACGTTCTGGTTCACGCCGATCTGCTTCTCGCCGGCCACCACCAGGTGGCCGTTGGGCAGCACATCGACCACGGTGGCGGTGATCGAACCGGAGAAGGTATTCGCGCTGGCGGTGGCGCCTTCACCGGAGAAATCGTTGCTGGACGACGCGCCCACCGACAGCTTGGGCAGCAGCGTCGCCGACGCGAACGGGAACGCGCTCACGCTGCCGTCCAGGGCGCTGGTGCGATTGGCGGTGGAGGACGACTTCTGGCTGGCGGAGATGTTCTCGACGATCTGGATCGTCACCGTATCGCCCACCATGCGCGCGCGCCGGTCTTCGAACGAAGGACGGTAACTGGCGGCCTGGAACAGGCTGCCGGTGGCGACGCGCGCGGGTGCCGCCGCCGGGGCGGGCTGGTGCACCGGCATCGGGGCGAAGTCCACGCTGACCTTGTGCGGCAGCGATTCGCAGCCACCGGACAGTGTCGCCAGTGCCAGCATGGCCAGCAGCGGTGGGATTGTTGCCAAGGCGTGCTTCACAACTGCCCCAGTTTTTGCAGCATCTGGTCGGAGGTCTGGATTGCCTTGGAGTTCATCTCGTAAGCGCGCTGGGTCTGGATCATGGTGATCAGCTCCTGCACCACGTTGACATTCGAGGACTCCAGGAATCCCTGCGACAACAGACCCAGGCCATTGGCGCCGGGGGTGCCGGTGCTGGCCTGGCCCGAGGCCGGGCTTTCGGCGAACAGGTTCTGTCCCTGGGGTTCCAGGCCGGCGGGGTTGATGAAACTGGCCAGCGCGATGGTGCCGATGTTCTGCGGTGTGGTGGTGCCGGGGATCGAGGCGGTGACCGTCCCGTTGTTGCCGATGGTGATGTTTTTCGCGTTGGCGGGAATGGTCACGCCGTTGGCCACCGGCAGCCCGTTGGAGGTGACCAGCCGGCCCTGGTTGTCGACTTGGAACGAGCCATCGCGGGTGTACTGGGTGGTGCCATCGGGCATGGTGATCTGGAAGAAACCACTGCCCTGGATCGCCATGTCGAGCTGGTTGGTGGTCTGCTGCACCGTGCCCTGGGCGAACGAACGACTGGTGGCCACGGTGCGCACCCCCAGGCCCAGGTGCAGACCGGTGGGCAGCTGCGACTGTTCGGTGGTGTTGGCGCCGACCTGGCGGAGGTTTTGGTACATCAGGTCCTCAAACACCGCGCTGGCGCGCTTGTAGCCAGTGGTGGACACATTGGCCAGGTTGTGTGAAATCACGTCCAGCTGCATTTGCTGGGCTTCCATGCCGGTTTTCGATATCCAGAGGGAATTGATCATGGTGGTGTCCTGGTGGGGGTCCGGGTCGCGG
>JANOUM010000632.1:0-10202 GCA_031416855.1 Rhodoferax sp.
ATCAAGCACGCCAAGGCGGCCGGTGTGCCGCTGGTGGTGGCGATCAACAAGATCGACAAACCCGATGCCAACCCGGAACGGGTCAAGAACGAGCTGGTGGTCGAGGAGGTGATCCCGGAAGAATTCGGCGGCAGTTCGCCGTTCGTCTTGGTGTCGGCCAAGACCGGCGAGGGCATCGACGCGCTGCTCGAACAGGTGCTGCTGCAGGCCGAGGTGCTCGAGTTGCGTGCGCCAGTGGACACGCTGGCCAAGGGCCTGGTGATTGAAGCGCGGCTCGACAAGGGCCGCGGCCCGGTGGCCACGGTGCTGGTGCAGGCCGGTACGCTCAAGACCGGCGACATCGTGCTGGCGGGCTCGACCTATGGCCGGGTTCGCGCGATGCTGGACGAGAACGGCAAGGCGATCAAGGCCGCCGGTCCGTCAATCCCGGTCGAGATCCAGGGTCTGACCGAGGTGCCGCAGGCCGGCGACGAATTCATGGTGCTGCCCGATGAACGCCGGGCGCGCGAGATCGCGACCTACCGCGCGGGCAGGTTCCGCAACACCAAGCTGGCCAAGCAGCAGGCGGCGAAGCTGGAGAACATGTTCAGCGACATCACGGCGGGCGAAGTCAAGATGGTGCCGATCATCGTCAAGGCAGACGTTCAGGGCTCGCAGGAAGCGTTGGCGCAGAGCCTGCTCAAGCTGTCGACCGACGAGGTCAAGGTGCAATTGGTGTACGCCGCAGTCGGTGGCATCAGCGAGTCCGACGTCAACCTGGCGATTGCCTCCAAGGCGGTCATCATCGGCTTCAACACCCGTGCCGACTCCGGTGCGCGCAAGCTGGCCGAGAACAACGGCGTGGATATCCGCTACTACAACATCATCTACGATGCGGTCGACGACCTGAAGGCGGCGATGTCGGGCATGCTCACGCCGGACAAGAAGGAGGAGATCATCGGTACGGCCGAGATCCGCCAGGTGTTCAAGGTCACCAAGATCGGCTCGATCGCCGGTTGCATGGTCACCTCGGGCCTGGTCCGGCGTACCGCGCGCCTGCGCCTGCTGCGCGAGAACGTGGTCATCTTCACCGGCGAGCTGGAGTCGCTCAAGCGTTTCAAGGACGATGCACGCGAGGTCAAGGAAGGCTTCGAGTGCGGCTTGAACATCAAGAACTACAACGACATCCAGGAAAACGACGTGCTGGAGTTCTTCGAGATCAAGGAAGTCGCCCGGACGCTGTAGATACATGCCCGCCCGCAAGTCCGCAACCCCCAACCGCGCCTTCAAGGTGGCCGATCAGATCCAGCGTGATCTGACGGATCTGATCGCGCGCGAGCTGAAGGATCCGCGGGTCGGGATGGTGACCATCCAGTCGGTGGAGGTCACCCCGGATTACGCGCATGCCAAGGTGTTTTTCAGTCTGCTCAAGGGAGATCCGGTGCTGACCCAGGAGGGTTTGAACCAGGCGGCGGGTTTCCTGCGCGCCGGCTTGTTCAAGCGGCTGCATATCCACACCGTGCCCACCCTGCATTTCACGTTCGACCGCACCACCGAGCGCGCGGCCGACATGAATGCGCTGATCGCGCAGGCCGTGGCCTCGCGTTCCAAGAACGAGGATTAAACGACGGCGGTCGGATGCACATCTTCTGATGGGCCCTGGCCGCCGAAGCCGGCATATGGGCACCAGACTGGAATCCGACATCGTCCGCGTGAAAGTGGTCCGCCGCCCGGTGCATGGCGTGTTGCTGCTCGACAAGCCGCTCGGCGTGTCGAGCAACGACACGCTGCAGAAGGCGAAGTGGCTGCTGCGGGCCGAAAAGGCCGGCCATACCGGGACGCTCGACCCGCTGGCCACGGGCGTGTTGCCCTTGTGTTTTGGCGCGGCAACCAAGTTCAGCCAGCTGCACCTCGATGCCGACAAGCGCTACGAGGCGGTTGCGCTTCTCGGTGCAAGCACGACCACCGGGGACGCCGAGGGCGAGGTGGTGCAGCGGCGTGCGGTGCACGTGACGATGGCCGATGTCGACCGGATCCGGCCAGCGTTCTTGGGGCCGATCCGGCAGGTGCCGCCGATGTACAGCGCGCTGAAGAGGGACGGAAAGCCGCTGTATGAATATGCGAGGGCCGGGATCGATGTGGATCGGCCGGCGCGCGAGATCACGGTTCATGAACTTGTCATGGCACTGCAGGAAGATGCCGGGGGAAGAATCGTGTTGCGCATGGTGGTCCAGTGCAGCAAGGGTACGTACATCCGCACCCTGGCCGAGGACATCGGCGAAGCACTGGGCTGCGGCGCCCACCTGATCGCGTTGCGCCGTGTGGCCACTGGCAACTTCAGCGTGGGTCGCAGTATCAGCCTGGAGCGGCTCACCGCGTTATCCGAGGACGAACGCCTGGCCTGCCTGCTGCCCGTGGATGCCCTGCTGGCCGACCATGCAGTGATTGAACTCGGCGCGCAGGACGCCGGCCGCTTTCTCAGTGGCGTGCGCCGGCGCGGGGATTGGGCGAACGCCGCGCAGGTGGCGGTGTACGGCACCGACCCGCGCGCCCTGTTGGGCACCGGCCATGTGGCCAGCGGCGAACTGATACCCGGGCGGCTGTTGAGCCCGATCGAGATTACCCAGACATTGGCTGCCCGCTGAGGCGCCCGATGTTGACGCAGCGAGATAACTGAAAGAGAACCATGAGCTACAAACAGATACGCAACATCGCCATCATCGCCCACGTGGACCATGGCAAGACCACCCTGGTGGACATGCTGCTGCGCCAGAGCGGCACGTTCCGCGCCAATGAAAAGGTGGCCGAACGCGTGATGGACAGCAACGACCTGGAAAAGGAACGCGGCATCACGATCCTGGCCAAGAACTGCGCCGTGGACTGGAAGGACACCCACATCAACATCGTCGACACGCCCGGCCACGCCGATTTCGGCGGCGAGGTGGAGCGCGCCCTGTCGATGGTGGACGGCGTGATGCTGCTGATCGACGCGGTGGAAGGCCCGATGCCGCAGACGCGTTTCGTCACCAAGAAGGCGCTCGCGCTGGGCCTCAAGCCGATCGTGGTGGTGAACAAGGTCGACCGCCCGGGCGCCAGGCCCGATTACGTGATCAATGCGGCTTTCGACCTGTTCGATAAACTGGGTGCGACCGAAGAGCAACTGGACTTCCCGGTGGTGTATGCCTCGGGCCTCAATGGCTGGGCGTCGATGGACGAAGGCGCGCCCGGCGAGCAGTGGGGCAAGGACCTCGCGCCCCTGTTCGACACCGTTTTGAGCCATGTGCCGGCCAACAAGGGCGACCCGGCGGCGCCGCTGCAGTTGCAGGTCAGTTCGCTGGACTACTCCACCTATGTCGGGCGCATTGGTGTCGGCCGGATCAGCCAGGGCACTATCCGCGTCAACCAGGAAGTGTTGGTGATGGAGGGCCCGGACGGCAAGTCCAGCAAAGCCAAGGTGCAGCAGATCCTGAAGTTCGACGGGCTGGAGCGCATCGCCGCCACCGACGCCGGCCCCGGCGACATCGTGCTGGTCAGCGGCATCGAGCAGGTCGGCATCGGCGTGACGCTGACCGACCCTGCGAGCCCGGCGCCGTTGCCGATGCTCCAGATCGACGAGCCCACGCTGACGATGAACTTCTGCGTCAACAATTCGCCCCTGGCCGGGCGCGAAGGAAAGTTCGTGACCAGCCGCCAGCTGCGCGACCGCCTGGACCGTGAGCTGCAGGCCAACGTCGCGCTGCGGGTGGCAGACACCGACGAAGAGGGCATTTACGAGGTTTCGGGCCGCGGTGAACTGCACCTGACGATCCTGCTGGAGAACATGCGCCGCGAGGGCTACGAGCTGGCGGTCTCAAAGCCGCGTGTGGTGTTTCGCATGGTCAACGGTGAAAAACACGAGCCGATCGAAATGCTGACGGTGGACATCGAAGAAGGCCACCAGGGCGGCGTGATGCAGGCACTCGGTCTGCGCAGGGGCGACCTGATCAACATGGAGCCGGACGGCCGCGGCCGGGTGCGCCTGGAGTACCGCATTCCGGCGCGCGGGCTGATCGGCTTCCAGAACGAATTCCTGAACCTGACGCGCGGCACCGGGCTGGCCAGCAACATCTTCGACAGCTACGAGGCCTACCGCGGCGACATCGAAAGCCGCAAGAGCGGGGTGCTGATCAGCATGGACGACGGCGAGATCGTCACCTACGCACTGGGCAAGCTGGATGACCGCGGGCGCATGTTTGTCAAGGCCGGCGATCCGGTGTACGAGGGCATGATCGTGGGCATCCACAGCCGCGACAACGACCTGATCGTGAACGCGGTGCGGATGAAGCAGCTCACCAACTTCCGGGTGTCGGGCAAGGAAGACGCGATCAAGATCACGCCGCCGATCCAGCTCACGCTGGAGTACGCGGTGGAGTTCATCGAAGAAGACGAGCTGGTCGAGATCACGCCCAAGAGCATTCGCCTGCGCAAGCGTCACCTCAAGGAGCACGAGCGCAAGAAGGCCAACCGGGAAAGCCTGTAGCAATCAAATGTGCTGGCCGGTGCCGTCCTCTGCAACAGCGGATCGGCATTGGGTGATTTTGCGCGGCAGAAGAAGTTCGACTTCCTCGCCAGCGAGCCCTTGACTTACAAGGTGGTGTGGCAAAACGGGAACCGCCACACCATTCGCTTGCGTGCCACCACCTGTATGCAGGTGTCCATGCTGGTGCCCGAAGCGCTCAAGCTGAAGAAGTAGCGCTGGGCCATCGTCCATCGTGTATCCCAATTGCGGATACTTGCGTCGCGCCCTGTACCAGCGCCTGTAGGACCGAGCGTCAGCGGTTGCGCGTCTTCATGACGCGCTCGACCTCACGCTTGCCCTCGCGGTCCTTGATCGTATCGCGCTTGTCGTGTTCGGCCTTCCCCTTGGCGAGCGCAATCTCGCATTTCACCTTCCCGGCCTTCCAGTGCAGGTTCAGCGGGACCAGGGTGTAACCCTTTTGCTCGACCTTCGCCGTAAGGCGCTTGATCTCGGCCTTGTGCAGCAGGAGCTTCTTCGTCCGCACCTTGTCCGGGCTGATGTGCGTCGACGCGCTGTTGAGCGGATTGATCTGGCAGCCGATCAGGAAAAACTCGCCATTGCGCACCAGCACGTAGCCATCGGTGAGCTGGACCTTGCCCTCTCGCAGCGACTTCACCTCCCAGCCTTCGAGCACGATGCCGGCCTCGAAGCGCTCCTCGAAGAAATAGTTGTACGCGGCCTTCTTGTTGTCGGCGATGCGGGTCGGCTTCTGGGCAGGGGAGTCGGGTTTCTTGGCCATGGGGTGCAGGTGGGGGTTGTAAGGCGTCAGTGCAAGGAGCCCGTCGGGGAGGGCCTGTCTACAATCCCGCGCAGCTCTGCATTCTATGAAAACCGTCAACAAGTCCGTCCTGATCTGGTACCACCCTGCAGAAATGTATGCCCTGGTGATCGACGTGCCGGCCTATCCGCAGTTTTTGCCCTGGTGCGACCACGCCGCCGTCGTGCGCGAGGACGCGCAGGGGATGACGGCTGAAATCGGCATCGCCTTCGGTGGCATCCGGCAGGTGTTCACCACCCGCAACCTGCACTCCCCGCCAGGGGAAGTGGCCATGCAGCTGGTCGACGGGCCGTTCTCCCGGCTCGACGGGCAGTGGCGTTTTCTGCCTGTGGCCGACGGCAGCCAGCGGGCTTGTCGGGTGGAACTGGTGCTGCATTACGGGTTCGACAACCCGACACTCGGGCGGCTGGTCGGGCCGGTGTTTGACCGGATTGCCGGCAGCCTGGTGGATGCGTTCGTGAAACGGGCCGATCAGGTCTACAGTTGAGCCCCATGTTCATCCGGGTCACAGTGGTGTATTCGCCCCGCGCGCGTGTTGTCCAGGAGGTCGAACTGGTACTGGAGCCGGGCGCCACGGTGGCGCAGGCAGTCGAGGCCAGCGGTTGGTCGGCGCATGTGGTCCGGACCAGCGAGGGCGCGCCATTGTTGGGGGTCTGGGGACGCAAGGCCGGCGCCGGGCAGATCCTCCAGGACCGCGACCGGGTTGAGCTCCACCGCGCGCTGACAGTCGATCCGAAAGTGGCCCGCAGGTTGCGGTTCGTCAAGCAGGGTGTTCGGACAACGGGCCTGTTTGCCCGCAAGCGACCGGGGGCCAAAGCCGGTTACTGATCTGATCGAACCCGGCCGCGATGGCCCGGCCGGTTCAGTTGCAGTTGGTCTTCATCACGGTCTGAATGCGTTTGTTTTCAGCGGCCCGGCCGGCATCGTCGAGAACTTCGCGCTCACCCTTGGCGTTGGTGGTGAGCGAAACCCGAACGCCGGAATCCATCAGCGTCTTGCTGGCCTTGGACCGCGCGCAGTTTTCCGCTTTGGCCGCCTGGACCTGCTCGTCGTTCGCGCGCGCCTTGGCGGCGTCCGCCGCTTCGGCCAGCTTCTTGCGTTCGGTCAGCTCCTTGTCGACGCCGCCAAGTTTTGGCGCACCCGGTTCCTGGCCGTCGCCGCTGGCGCCGGGCACGGATGCCGCCCGCGCCGGCGCATCTGCCGCAGCCACTGCCGGTGTTGCCATGCGGGCTGCACCGCCCGGTTGTTTCAGGATGTTTTTGGCCGGAATGTCGGCGGGTGGCCCGCGATCACTGAAGACCTTCCGCCCATCCTTGTCGATCCATTGCCATTGCGCCTGGGCACCACCGCATAGCAGGCAAAGGAGCAGCGCCAGTGAGTGTCGAAACGGCTTCATGGGCGCAGTGTACCGCCGAAGCCGGTAGGTGGGCACGGGTACAATTCCTCGTTTGGAGCTTTGAAATGCGCCTGCTCGGCAAAGCGCTCACCTTCGACGACGTGTTGTTGGTGCCAGCGTACTCCCAGGTCCTGCCCAAGGACACCTCCCTCGCCACCCGTTTCTCCCGCAACATCGCGTTGAACCTGCCCTTGGTGTCCGCCGCCATGGACACGGTCACCGAGGCGCGGCTGGCCATCGCGATCGCCCAGGAGGGCGGCATTGGCATCGTGCACAAGAACCTGTCGGCGCGGGACCAGGCGGCTCAGGTGGCCCGGGTCAAACGCTACGAGTCGGGTGTCCTGCGCGACCCGGTCGTCATCACCCCCACCCATACGGTGCGCCAGGTAATCGACCTGTCGGAGCAACTCGGCGTTTCCGGTTTTCCGGTCTGCGATGGTGGCAAGGTGGTGGGCATCGTGACCGGCCGCGACCTGCGGTTCGAGACACGGTACGACATTCCGGTCAGCCACATCATGACGCCACGCGACAAACTCGTGACGGTTCCTGACGGCACCACGCTGCTGGAGGCCAAGGCCTTGCTGAACAAGTTCAAGTTGGAGCGCCTGCTGGTGGTCAACGACGCGTTCGAACTCAAGGGCCTGATCACCGTGAAGGACATCACCAAGCAGACAAGTTTTCCCAATGCCGCTCGCGACGCACACGGCAAGCTGCGCGTGGGCGCCGCGGTGGGTGTGGGCGAGGGCACGGAGGAGCGTGTCGAGGCGCTGGTGCGTGCCGGCGTGGATGCCATCGTGGTCGACACTGCGCACGGACACAGCCACGGCGTGATCGAGCGCGTGCGCTGGGTCAAGAAGAACTACCCGCAGGTTGACGTGATCGGCGGCAACATCGCCACCGGCTCGGCTGCGCTGGCGCTGGTCGACGCCGGTGCGGATGCGGTCAAGGTCGGTATCGGCCCGGGCTCCATCTGCACCACCCGCATCGTCGCCGGCGTGGGCGTGCCCCAGATCATGGCCATTGATAACGTGGCCACGGCCTTGCGGGGCACCGGCGTGCCGCTGATCGCGGATGGCGGCATCCGCTACAGTGGCGATATTGCCAAGGCCATCGCCGCCGGGGCCAGTTCGGTCATGATGGGCGGCATGTTCGCCGGCACTGAAGAAGCCCCGGGTGAGGTCATCCTGTACCAGGGCCGCAGCTACAAGAGCTACCGGGGCATGGGCTCCATCGGTGCCATGCAACAGGGCAGCGCCGACCGGTATTTCCAGGAATCCACCACCGGCAATCCGAATGCCGACAAGCTGGTTCCGGAAGGCATCGAAGGCCGGGTGCCCTACAAGGGCTCGATGGTGGCGATCGTCTACCAGATGTCCGGTGGCGTGCGCGCCAGCATGGGTTATTGCGGCTGCGCCACGATCGTCGACATGCAAAGCCGAGCCGAGTTTGTCGAAATCACAACGGCCGGCATCCGCGAAAGTCATGTGCACGATGTGCAGATCACCAAGGAAGCACCGAACTACCGCGCGGAGTGAGGGCGGGTCGCTGCCCGCTGTGTTGATTACATTGCCGTGCGTCCGATTGCGCCTACCATTGGGACCGGTCTTCCACACACACCACCACTAAAGGATATTCTCCATGGGCATGATCTCGTTTCTGAAAGAAGCGGGCGAGAAACTGTTTGGCGGCAAACCGGAGATCGCCGCTGCGGTGGCCGAGCCGACCAACGAAGTCAAGGTGGCTGCTGCCAACGACGCGGCATCGGACGCGATCAAGACTTACCTGCGCACGCAGAAATTGCCGGCTGACGACCTGACTTTGCGGTGCCCGCCATTGGCATAGGTCTACTGTCAGGGACCGGACAGACCGGATTTCCTTTTCCACATGCATCAAAAAATCCTCATCCTCGATTTCGGTTCCCAGGTCACCCAGCTGATTGCCCGGCGCATCCGCGAGGCGCATGTGTTTTGCGAGGTGATGCCCTGCGATGTCAGCAACGACTGGCTGCACAGGTACGCGGCGGATGGCATGCTCAAGGGCATCATCCTGTCGGGCAGCCATGCCAGTACCTACGAAGACCACGATCTGCGCGCGCCGCACGACGTCTACGGGATGGGAATTCCGGTGCTGGGGATCTGTTACGGCATGTTCACCATGGCCGTGCAACTGGGTGGCCGCGTGGCCCCCAGCGCCAAGCGCGAGTTCGGCCACGCCGACGTGCGAGCACACGGGCACACCGAACTGTTGAACGGCCTGCAGGACTACGCCACCGCCATGGGCCACGGCATGCTGCAGGTGTGGATGAGCCACGGCGACAAGGTGACCGAGATGCCGCCAGGCTTCCGCCTGATGGCCAGCACTGATAGCTGCCCGATTGCCGGCATGGCCGACGAGGAGCGTCGCTTCTATGGTGTGCAGTTCCACCCGGAGGTTACCCACACCAAACGCGGGGCGGCCATCCTGGAGCGTTTCGTGCTGGACATCTGCGGCACCCGTGCCGACTGGATCATGGGGGACTACATCGGCGAGGCGGTGGACAAGATCCGCGCCCAGGTCGGGTCCGCCGAGGTGATCCTCGGCCTGTCCGGCGGTGTGGACTCGTCCGTGGCTGCGGCGCTGATCCACCGCGCCATTGGCGACCAGCTCACCTGCGTGTTTGTCGACCACGGCCTGCTGCGCCTGCATGAGGGCGACCTGGTGATGGACATGTTCGCCGGCAAGCTGCATGCCAAGGTCATCCGTGTCGATGCGGCCGACCAGTTCCTGGGGCAACTTGCCGGCGTGACCGACCCGGAGGCCAAGCGCAAGATCATCGGGCGCGAGTTCGTCGAGGTTTTCATGGCCGAGGCGGGCAAGCTCAAGGCCGACGAGTCGCGCCATGTGGCGTGGCTGGCGCAGGGCACCATCTACCCCGACGTGATCGAGTCCGGAGCCGCCGGCGCCAAGAAGTCGGTCACCATCAAGAGCCACCACAATGTAGGCGGCCTGCCAGAAAAGCTCGGCCTCCAGCTGCTGGAGCCACTGCGCGAACTGTTCAAGGATGAGGTACGCGAGCTCGGCGTGGCGCTAGGTCTGCCGCACGCCATGGTGTATCGCCATCCGTTCCCCGGCCCGGGCCTGGGCGTGCGCATCCTGGGCGAGGTAAAAAGGGAATACGCCGACCTTCTGCGCCGCGCCGATGCAATCTTCATCGAGGAACTGCGTGCCACCATCGACCCGGACACCGGCAGCAGCTGGTACGACCTGACCAGCCAGGCGTTTGCGGTGTTTCTGCCTGTCAAGAGCGTGGGCGTCATGGGCGATGGCCGCACCTACGACTACGTGGTGGCCCTGCGCGCCGTGCAGACCAGCGACTTCATGACCGCCGACTGGGCCGAGTTGCCCTACGCGCTGCTCAAGAAGGCATCGAGCCGCATCATCAATGAAGTGCGGGGCATCAACCGGGTCACCTACGACATCAGTTCGAAACCGCCGGCGACGATCGAGTGGGA
>JANOUM010000633.1:0-3451 GCA_031416855.1 Rhodoferax sp.
GGGGGCCAGCGCCGTGAAGGCCACGGCATCGTTTGAATTGCCCCTGATCCGCACCCTGGGCAAGGCGTTCTACTGGCAGCGGATGTTCGACACGGGCGTGGTGGCCAATGCCCGCGAACTGGCGCGCAGTCTCAAACTCGAGGTGAGGTGGGTGTGTGAAGTGCTGCGGATGACGCGCCTGTCACCGGACATCATCCGGGCCATCCTGGATGGGCGGCAGCCACGGCATCTAAATTTGCATGCAATGCGGGGGCGGCAGGGGGAGGTGCCGCTGGATTGGGATGGGCAGCGGGAGATGTTTGGGTTTGGGGTGGCGGGTGGGTAATGGCCAATATGGCCCACCACAGCGTTGCTGCGAATACCGGCAGTGCAGCGGAAGCGGGTGTTCGCCGACCGTGGCTCGAATGACCGAATCGACCGAGACTTGTCATTCACCGGCTGTGGGATAGGCGCGTTGCGAGAAGCCTCGCATTGATTGCTTCTAGACGCGACAGGACCTAAACTGCCTCGGGCAAGTCCCGAACGGGACGATCGACCAGGAACACCCATGAAGAAGATTTTGCTGCCACTAGCGCTGGCCTTGGCGCATTTTTTCGCGTTGGGTCAGGTTTCAGCGCCAGTGAGCATGTCTCCCACCGCCAGGCCCGCTGGCGTTGATGAGGTTCCTGGCGCGCAGTGGGTTTTCGTGAAGGGTGCCAATAATCGCAAGTTCCTGACCGCGATCCTGCGGCCGCCGGGGGCTGGTCCATTTCCCGTGGTCGTGGTGCTCCATGGTGCCGACGGGCTGACCGGGCTGGGCGGCGGCTACTTGAAAGTGGCGGCGGAATTATCGCGAGCTGGCTTTCTCGTCCTGGTAGGTTGCTGGCAAGCAGGCAAATCTGGTACAGGAGGAAATTCTCTTTGCGCTGATGCCACCCCTCAAGCGGCGTGGGTTGCCGACCCAGGGGCCAACTCCGGGAAGGAACTTGTCCTGGCCGCCAAGAGCCTACCGTACGCGCGTGCGGATCGAATTGGTCTTTTTGGAATATCCAGGGGCGGCCACGCCGCTTTGTGGGCCGCCGCGAGCGGGGCCGGCGTGCAGGCAGTTGTCGTAGACGCCGCGGCACACCAATCCGGTCGTGTTAACCCGACTCCGGCACCCACCTTTGATATTGCCGGAAAAGTCACGGTTCCCGTCCTTCTTCTGCACGGGACTGCGGATGTATATGTCCGGGTGGAGGAGTCGCGTGAGTATGAGCGAGTCGCACGCGCCGTCAAGATGCCAGTGACTGCCGTGTACTTTGAGGGTGTCGGTCATGTCGTTAGCGTGGAACCGCAATCCCGAACCAAGGCACGCAAACTGGCAATTGATTTCTTTCGCGAAAAACTCCAGTAGCAACTTGATGTCGCGCTTCGCCTGTGGAAAAGCGCCAATGGCACGGCGCTTCACTGCATCACCTCGTCGGCGCGCAGCAGCAGCGACTGCGGGATCGTGAGCCCTATCATTTTTGCCATGCGCAGATTCACCATCAGTTCGATCCTCGTTGGCTGCTGGATCGGCAAATCCCCGGCTTTCGCGCCACCCCAGAGCATTCGGTCCACATAGCCTGCCGCCTGGCGCATCAAGTCGCGCACAAGCGGCCCATAGGCCAGCAGGGGCTGCAGGTCAAAGGTGGGTCCCCAGCGGTAGTCCGTTAGCGTCGGCAGACGCTTCTGTATAACAAGGTCCATGACCTTCTTCCCCTGCGAGCCCATCAGTGCTCCGAACTGGATAACCAGCGCCTCGATACGTTCAGCGCTGACAGCGGCCAAGCCGGCGTCAACTTGCTCTGCGCTTGCCATCTCCAGAATGCGAACGTCCAGCCCGAGTTGCCGGGCAGCATTGCGGATTTCGGCCTGTTGCGGTTCGATCTCCTCGCGCAAATAACCTGGCGGCACATGCACCCACAGGACGCCGATGCGCTTGATTCCTGGCTTCGATTCGCTCAGCAGTTGCAGGTATTTGCCCAATACGCCGGTGCCGGCATAGCCCGAAATTCCGGTCACATTGCGCCCCGGCCGAGCAAGGCTGTCGGCGAGTCCGGCCTCGACCGGGAAACCACCTTCCCACATCACAATGGGGATCGACCGCGTCAATCGGTGGACAGCGACGATGTGTCGGGTGTTCCCGGCGAGGATGACGTCTGGCATTTCGTCAACCACACTCTTCGCCATACGTTCAATCGCAGTCCCAGGATCCGACCCAAATCGAATGCCGTTATGGATAAATGTGAAATCACGCCCTTCGACTCGCCCCGCCTCGCTCAGTGTGTCGGTAAACACCTTCAGTGCCACCGGCAGTCCCACGGCCGTCAAGTCCGGCAGCAGCGCGATGCGGTAAGGCTTGCCTCCGTTGCGCGCCTGTGCCAACACTTGCAGTGGCAGAGCAGCGGCACCAAGCGCAAGTGGGCCAAGGACGACCTCACGTCTATTCACTGGATCACCTCGTCGGCGCGCAGCAGCAGCGACTGCGGGATTGTGATGCCGAGGGCCTTGGCGGTTTTCATATTGATAGTAAGCAGGAACCTGGCCGGTTCTTCGACCGGGATATCGGCGGGCTTGGTGCCCTTGAAGATACGGTCGATTTGCCAGGCGTTTCGTTCGGCCATCGCGCGGAAGTTTGGTGCATAACTCATCAATCCACCTGCGACAACGGGTTCCCTTATGGAATAGAGCGCCGGGATCCGCAAGCGTGCGGCAGCATCGACGATCTGTGCGAAGCGTTCGCCACTGACCCCGACCATGGAAACGCCAATTGCGTCCGACCGTTCGCGCTCAAGCGAAGCAAGCGCCAAGTCGAGATCTGCTCTGGTTCGCACGTCCTTTTCCTGAAGAGTCAAGCCGTACCTGTTGACTGCATCCTCAAACGACTTTGTATATTGATTCATGCCGAGATAGGAAAGATCATTGAACCAGGCAAGGCGCTTCATTGCGGGCACCGTATCGCGAAGGACTTCCACCATCTTGCCGGCCATTCCCGGCACATTCGTCGTCGTCCCGGTGATATTGCCGCCGGGCCTGGCCAAGGACGAGACAAACCCCATCTCGACCGGACCGGAGGCAAACAGCATGACTATGGGAATTGTGGTGGTTGCCGCCTTCAACGCAGCGATCTCGGGGTTCAGCATGCCGAGGAGCACGTCAGACCTGTTTGCCACCAGTTCTGCAGCAAGGGTGGGCAAGCGGTTCCTTTGCCCCTGTGCATACTTGTAGTCGAAAACGAAATCGCGACCCTCGACGTAACCCGTCGATGTCAGGAAGTAGGTAGCGGTTGGCCAGCGGGGCCAAGACTCCGAGAGCAAGCCGACTCGCCAGACCTTGCCTGAATTCGGCTGCGGGAACACGTTGCCGTGAGCAGTCATCAGCACCGTAGCCAACGGCCCAAGGACCGCGTCACGTCTTTTCATCCGACCTCTCCTCGTTGTGATCCAAC
>JANOUM010000634.1:0-3250 GCA_031416855.1 Rhodoferax sp.
CGTCCGCCATCCGTGAAAACACCCATGAAGACCCTTGCCGAATTGCGCTCGCGCCGCTGGTTCGCCGACCAGGGCATGCGCGGGTTCGCGCACCGCCAGCGCATGCAGCAGCAGGGAGTACGGCGCGAGGACCTGATGGAACGCCCGATGGTGGCCATCATCAACACCTGGAGCGACCTGTCGCCCTGCCACGCCCACCTGCGCGAGCGTGCGGAGGCGGTCAAGCGCGGCATCCTGCTGGCCGGCGGATGGCCGGTCGAACTACCCGCGATGAGCCTGGGTGAAGTGATGGTCAAACCCACCACGATGCTGTATCGCAACTTTCTGGCCATGGAGGTGGAGGAACTGCTGCGCAGCCTGCCGTGCGACGGTGTGGTGCTGCTGGCCGGATGCGACAAGACGACGCCCGCAACGGTGATGGGCGCCATCAGCATGGATATCCCCACGCTGTTCTGCCCTGCCGGGCCGATGCTGAACGACCGTTACGTGAAGAACGGCGTGGCCAGAACCGTCGGAGCCGGTACACATACCCGGGTGTTCTGGGACGAATACCAGGCCGGGCGCGTCAGCGCCGATGAGATCCGGCACCTGGAGTCGCGCATGACCCGTGCGCCGGGCACCTGCAACACCATGGGCACGGCCTCCACCATGACCGCCATCGTCGAGGCGCTGGGGCTGACGCTGCCTGGCGCCAGCGCCATCCCGGCGATGGACGCGGCGCACATCCGCATGGCCACGGATTGCGGCCAGCGCATCGTTGGCATGGTGTGGGAGGACCTGAAACCCTCACGCCTGCTGACGCGCGGCAGCTTCGACAATGCGATGGCTGTCCAGATGGCGTTGGGCGGCTCCACCAACGCCGCAGTGCACATCATCGCCATGGCCCGACGCATCGGCATCGCGCTGACCATTGACGACCTCGACGCCATGGCGCGCCGTGTGCCGGTGCTGGCCAACCTGTTTCCCAGCGGCGACCGACTGATGGAGGACTTTTATTATGCCGGCGGCCTGCCCGCGCTGATGCGGGTGATCCGCGCCGAGTTGTCAACCGCCGAGATGACTGCCAACGGCAAGTCGGTGGGCGACAACATCGCACAGGCCGAAGTTCTGGACCCGGAGGTCATCCGTCCGCTGGACAGGCCGGTCAGCAGCGCCGGCGCATTGGCCGCACTGCACGGCAACCTGGCGCCCTTTGGTGCCGTGATCAAGCCCAGCGCAGCCTCGGAGAAGCTCATGCGCCACACCGGCCGCGCGCTGGTGTTCGACAGCCAGCCCGAGATGCTTGCCGCCATGGCCGACCCGGAGCTGGACTGCGACGAGAACACCGTGCTGGTGTTACGCAATGCCGGCCCGGTGGGCGCCCCAGGCATGCCCGAATGGGGCAACCTGCCGATCCCGAAAAAACTGCTGCAGGCCGGCGTGCGCGACATGCTGCGCCTGAGCGATGCGCGCATGAGCGGCACCCACTACGGCACCTGCGTGTTGCACATCTCTCCCGAGAGCGCCGTTGGTGGTCCGCTGGCGCTGGTGCGCACCGGCGACCTGATCGAACTCGATGTAGCGCAACGCAAGCTGCACCTGCAGGTGAGCGATGAGGAACTGGCGCAGCGGCGCACCCACTGGACCGCGCCGGTGCAGCCTTACCGGCGCGGCTTCACCAAGTTGTACCAGGCGCACGTGACCCAGGCGCACGAAGGCTGCGATTTCGATTTTCTGCAGGGCACCGAACCCACGCCCGAACCCGCCATCTACTGATCGACCCCCCAACATGAACAACCCGTTTTCAGACATGCTCGCCCGCACGGACCACGGCGCCGGTTACCCGGTCGGAACCTTCGTGATGTCGGCTTCGCCGCTGGCCGCTGAAGCCATGGGCCACGCCGGTTTCGACTGGGCCGTCGTCGACATGGAACACACGCCGCTGGACCTGTCCACGCTGGTGCACCTGCTGCAGGCGATCGCTGGCACACCGATGTTGCCGATCACCCGTGTGCCCTGGAACGACACCGTGATGGTCAAGCGGGTGCTGGATGCCGGCGTGCAGACCGTGATGTTCCCGTTTATCCAGAACGCTGACGAAGCGCGCAGCGCGGTAGCGGCCTGCAAGTACCCACCGCAGGGTGTGCGCGGCATGGCGGCCATGAGCCGCGGCTCGCGCTTCGGTACGGTCAAGGACTATTTCAAGGTGGCCAACCAAGGCGTGAGTGTGCTGGTGCAGGTGGAAACGCCCGCGGCGATGGCAGACATCGATGCGATCCTGGCCGTGCCGGGGGTGGACTCGATCTTCATGGGCCCGGGTGACCTGAGCGGCGCCATGGGCCACACCGGCAATCTAATGCATGCCGAGGTAGTGGCGCTGATGGCCGCCGGCGTCAAGCGCTGCCACGCGGCGGGCAAGCCGGTCGGTACCGTGGGCGGAAGCGCCGAGGCCGTGGCCACCTACCGCGCCGCCGGCTTCGACTACATCGCCTGCGCCTCGGACATGGGGCTGATGATGCGCCAGTGCGCAGCCGTCCTGTCAGCAATCCGGGCCCAGGACATCCGCATCGACACCTCGGGATACTGACATGCAACACGCGAAACGCAGATCCAAACCCCTGCGCGACGGCCGTCGTTGCACCCTCGTGGTACTGGGCGCCGGTTGTCTGGCCGTTGCCTGCGCCTTGCTGGGGGGGCCTGTCATGGCCCAGGCCTGGCCGAACAAGCCGATCAAGCTCGTGGTTGGATTCCCGCCTGGTGGCGGCATCGACATCGTGGCGCGCAACCTGCAGCCCGGCCTGCAGGAAGCCCTGGGCCAGCCCGTCATCGTCGAGTACAAACCGGGGGCCGGGGGGGTGCTCGCGGCGGGCGAACTGATGCGCGCGGCACCAGACGGCTACACCATCCTGGTGGCCAACCTGGGGCCATTCGTCCTGGCCCCGAACATGGTGGCCAAACGCCCGTTCGACGCTACCCGGGATTTCACCTGGATTGCACAGACGTCCGGTTCCGGTTTCATTGCTGCCATTCCCGCGAGCCACCCGGCCAACAACCTGCAGGAGTTTGTCGCCTGGGCCAGGGCCAACGCCGACAAGGCCAACTATGCATCGGGTGGCAGCGGGTCGATCACCCACCTGAACGGCGAACTGCTCAACCAGGCGGCCGCCACCAAGTTGGTCCACGTGCCCTACAAAGGCTCTGCGCCCGCGGTGCAAGACCTGATCGGGGGACAAACCCATTTGATGGTGGACGTCGCCGCAGTGTTGATGCC
>JANOUM010000635.1:0-4809 GCA_031416855.1 Rhodoferax sp.
GCTGGCGGTGTCGACCGCAACGGCCACCTGGTGGCTGTTGCCGCGTATCGCGCGCTTCAAGCAGTTGCACCCGGACATCGAATTGCGCTGCATCACCACCGACACCGACCCCGATCTGGCGCGAGAACGCATCGACCTGGCAATCACACTGGGCACCGGCGAGTTCCCGCAGCTCCAGCGCTGGCACTTTGTGGACGAGGAGATCTTCCCGGTCTGCAGCCCCGCCTTTCTGCAGGGCTGTGGCGCCATGGCGGATGTGCAGGCGTTGACTCGGGCCACGCTGCTGCATCTGGAGGAGCGTTACGCGCGCCCGCGCCTGGACTGGCCCGGTTGGCTGGCGCGTTTCGGTGTGGCGATGGACCGCGGCACGAAGCTGTTCCGCTTCAGCGATTATTCGGTGCTGCTGCAGGCGGCGATCGAAGGGCAGGGCGTGGCGATGGGCTGGCGGCATCTGGTGGCCCCGTTGATCGCGCAGGGCCTGTTGGTGCGCCCGCTGCCCAATAGCGTGACCACCGAGCAGCCGATCTATCTCGTGGCGTCGCGGCGCGGCAAACTGCGCCCGGAGGCCGTGCACCTGCGCGACTGGCTGATCGCGGAAACACGGCTGAACCCGGCGGCCTGACCCGGCCGGCGCGGGCCGGGCCGGGCCGGGCACGTACACCGTGCCATACCGGGGCCGTGCCCTATTGCCACCATTGAGACAAACCATCGTTGCAGTGCAGCAACTGGCTTATGCTTCGACCTGTGAAAAGTAAATGTCTATCAAAAGAAGTTTTTTCATAGTTTTTATATATCAACCAAGGAAGAATCACCATGTCTCTCATCAATACCGTAGTCAAGCCGTTTGCAGCCACCGCGTTCCACAAAGGCAAGTTCGTGCCGGTCACGCAGGACACGCTCAAGGGCAAATGGTCTGTCGTGTTCTTCTATCCCGCCGATTTCACATTCGTGTGCCCGACCGAACTCGGAGACCTCGCCGATCACTACAGCACCTTCCAGTCGCTGGGCGTGGAGATCTACTCGGTGTCCACCGATACGCACTTCACCCACAAGGCCTGGCACGACACCTCCGAGACGATTGGCAAGGTCACCTACCCGATGGTGGGCGACCCCACCGGCACCATTTGCCGCAATTTCGAGGTGATGATCGAGTCCGAGGGCATGGCCGACCGCGGAACCTTCGTGGTCGACCCCCAGGGACGGATCCAGATCGTCGAGATCACCGCTGGGGGCATCGGCCGCGATGCACTCGAATTGCTGCGCAAGGTCACGGCGGCCCAGTATGTCGCCAGCCACCCGGGTGAGGCCTGCCCTGCCAAGTGGAAGGAAGGCGAGGCCACCCTGGCGCCGTCGCTGGACCTCGTCTGCAAGATCTGAGCACCTGCTCACCAGCCAGCACCCAGTACCTCGGCTGCATGGGGTGTGCCCTACCCGGGCGCGCCCCATGCCACGGTGGCACTGATACCCGCCTTCCCCTCCAAATTAAGGACACGCCCATGCTCGACTCCGCGATGAAAACCCAGCTCCAGGTCTACCTGGGCAAATTGCAGCGCCCGATCCGCCTGATCGCCTCGCTCGACGACAGTGCCAAGTCCGTGGAACTGCGCGCCTTGCTGCTGGACATCGCCAGCCTGTCGGAACTGGTGAGCTTTGACGACACAGGGGCCGACAGCCGCCGGCCGTCCTTCGTGGTGGCACGTGCGGGCGAAAACACCGGCGTGCGTTTTGCCGCAATTCCGCTCGGCCATGAGTTCACCTCGCTGGTGCTGACGCTGCTGTGGACAGGCGGCCACCCGCCTAAGGTGGCAACCGACGTGATCGACCAGATCCAGGCGATCGACACCGACCTGCATTTCGAGGTCTATATGTCCCTGTCCTGCCACAACTGCCCGGATGTGGTGCAGGCGGCGTCCCTCATGGCGATCATCAATCCGCGCATCCAGACCGTGGTGATCGACGGTGCGCTTTACCAGGACGAGGTGACGCAGCGCCAGGTCATGGCTGTGCCCATGGTTTATCTGAACGGTGAGGTGTTCGGCTCGGGTCGCATGACGCTGGAGGAAATGGTGGCCCGGCTGGACGTGAAATCCGAGGCGCGCGAGGTCGCCAGACTGGACGCCAAGGAACCGTTCGATGTGCTGATCGTGGGCGGCGGGCCGGCAGGTGCGGCGGCTGCGGTGTATGCCGCGCGCAAGGGCATCCGGGTCGGCATCGCGGCCGAGCGCTTTGGCGGCCAGGTCAGCGACACCATGGCGATCGAGAACTACATCTCGGTACTGGAGACCGACGGACCGAAGTTCGCCAGCGCGCTGGAAGCCCAGGTGCGCCACTACGACGTGGACATCATGAACCTCCAACGCGCCGAGCGCCTGACCCCGGCAACAACACCCGGCGGGCTGATCCGGCTGGAGATGGCCAATGGTGCCACGTTGCAGGCGCGCAGCGTGATCCTGTCCACCGGTGCGCGCTGGCGCAACGTCAATGTGCCTGGCGAACAGCAGTACCGCAACAAGGGCGTGGCTTATTGCCCGCACTGCGACGGCCCGCTGTTCAAAGGCAAGCGGGTGGCGGTGATCGGGGGCGGCAACTCGGGAGTGGAGGCAGCAATCGACCTCGCCGGTGTGGTGCAACATGTCGACCTGGTGGAGTTTGCTGATGCACTCAAGGCCGATGCGGTGCTGGTGAGCCGGCTGCGGAGCCTGGCCAATGTGCGCATCCACACCAGCGCCCAGACCACCGACATCATCGGTGACGGGCAGAAGGTGCAAGGCCTGCGCTACCGCGACCGCGGCACCGGACAGGAGCATCAGCTTGCGCTGGAAGGTGTGTTCGTCCAGATCGGGCTGGTGCCGAACACCGAGTTCCTCCAGGGAACGCTGGACCTGAGCCGGTCTGGAGAGATCGTGGTGGACGCCAGGGGCCAGACCAGCGTGCCTGGTGTGTTTGCTGCAGGCGATGTGACGACGGTGCCGTACAAGCAGATCGTGATTGCCGCCGGGGATGGCGCCAAAGCCGCGCTCGGCGCGTTCGACCATCTGATCCGCTCGCCGTTGCCCGCTGCGGACACGATGGTTGTCGCGTGACTTGGCAGGCGCCGACGCTCAGTCCATCAGCGGCACCGGGGCGGCTGGGTTGTTCTGCCGGAACTGCCAGGCCAGATGCATCACCAGCGCCAGGATGACCACGCCACCGCCGAGCAGCGTGCGGTGGCCTGGTATCTCGCCGTGCATCAGCCAGACCCAGACCGGACCCAGCACCGGTTCGACGGTGCCGATCAGTGCCGCCAATGCCGCAGGCAAAAGACGCACCCCGGTCACGAACAGCACCATGCCCAGGCCGAGATTGAGCGCGCCGAAAACGAACAACAGGGCGGCATCGGTCGCGGACACCTGCCACTGGCCGGCCAGCGCGCCGCCCACGGTGGCGGCGATCACGGTGCCGAGGAACACGGCCGGCATCATCCCCACGTTGGCGTGCCGGCGCGTGAGCACCGTGGCACCGGCCACCGCCACCGACATCAGCAGGGCCAGCCCGTCGCCAATGGGCGAAACACGGCCGGCGATGGAGTTCGACACCATGATGCCCACCCCGGCGATTACCGCCACGATGGCTAGCCAGGTGGCGATTCCGATGCGTTCACGGAACAACACCGCGCCCGCCAGTGCCGCGAACAAGGGCGCGCCGGCCTGCATCAGCAGGATATTGGCGACCGTGGTGTAGCCCAGCGCGACCACAAAGCAGGTCGACGCAGTGGCAAAACACACGCCGACTGCGACCCCGGCCCAGCCCATTGCGCCGAACAGCCGCATGGTGCCGGCGCGTCCGTCGCGCCACAGCATGAAGCCCAGGAGGAACACGGCCGCACAGACCGAGCGCCAGAAGATGACCGTCCAGCTGTCGGTGACGCTCAGGTAACGTGCAATCGCACCGCCAAAACTCCACACTGCTGCCGACCCGAAAACCAGCAGCGCACCGCGCCGCTCGATGCCCGCCATGGCATTCAGCGCTGGATCAGTTCGATCTTGTAGCCATCCGGATCGGTCAGAAAGGCGATTACGGTGCTGCCGCCCTTGACCGGGCCGGGTTCACGGGTGATATTGCCGCCCGCTGCGCGGATTTTTTCGCAGGCCGCGTAGCAGTCCGGCACGCCCAGCGCCACATGACCGAATGCGGTGCCCATGTCGTAGCTGTCGGTACCCCAGTTGTAGGTGAGCTCCAGCTCGGCATGCTCCGGGTTGGAGCCGTAACCGACAAAGGCCAGCGTGTACTTGTACTGCGGATTCTCGGATCTGCGCAGCAGTTGCATGCCCAGCACCTGGGTATAGAAATCAATCGAGCGTTGCAGGTCGCCGACGCGCAGCATGGTGTGGAGGATTCGCATGGGGAACAGGGTTCGAAGCAGAGGAAGGCCGGATTCTCCCACGCGCCCACTGCGCTGCCAGGCGAGCGGTGCCGTGACCTGATGAGGGGCTGACAGGATTTCGTAGCAGTAGAAAGACTCTCAGCCTCTCAGATGGACTGCCCGCTGCTGGCCACCAGCACACAACCTGCAATGCGCCAGGACTTGTCCTTCAGTTGCTGCACCCGGTACACCGCCAGCCACCGAACGCCCTGGCCGTCGGTCATGTGCACCGGCTGGACGATGGTCTTGCCGTCGGCCTTGGGGGTGAGGAAGGCAACGGATGCCGGGCGGTACACCACCGGATAGGTCGAGCGCACCATCTCCATGAACTGGTCGGGCGTGCCGAACATCTGCTGGATGCTGGCCGCCGCGTACGAAAAAGCACGGGGCGCGTCGTCGCCCGCGAA
>JANOUM010000636.1:0-1901 GCA_031416855.1 Rhodoferax sp.
TCCCGTCCAGGACCGTGACCCTGGTCGTGCCTTTCACGCCCAGCAGCGGCAGCGACATCATCGCCCGCATCCTGGCGCCGAAGCTGGCCGCAAAGTGGGGCCAGTCGGTGATCGTGGACAACAAGCCCGGCGCCAGTGGCAACCTGGGTGGGCAGGCCGTGGCCGTGGCGCCACCCGACGGGCACACCCTGCTGATGGCGATCAACTCGTTCACCATGACCCCATCCATCTACAAGAACATGCCATTCGATGCGGTGGCCGACTTTGCCCCGGTGGCCAAACTGGCCGAGGCCGGTTATGCCTTCGTGGTGAATCCCGGTGTGCAGGCCAAGGACATGAAGTCGCTGATGGAACTCGTTAAGAAAAGCGGCGGCAAGATCAACTACGCCACACCCGGTAATGGCACGCCGCAGCACCTGGCCATGGAGCTGTTCAAGTCGCATTACGCGCTGGACGTCCTGCACGTGCCCTACAAGGGCATCCAAGGCGCACTCACCGACCTGATGGGGGGCCAGGTGCAGATGATGTTCTCCACGGTGCACTCCACACGCCCGCTGGAGCAGGCAGGCAAGGTGCGTTTCCTCGCCGTGACCGGGTCGGCGCGCAACCCGATCGCACCCGAGATCCCGACCTTCAAGGAGCAGGGCATCGATATCATGGACGGCATCGACGCCTGGTACGCCGTGATCGCGCCGGGCAAGACACCGCCCGACGTGGTGGCCCGCATCAACCGCGACTTCATCGAGGTGATGAACATGGAAGACGTGAAGGCCGCCCTTGCCAAGCAGGGGCTTTCGGTGCGCACCAACACGCCGGAGCAGATGACCGCCCTGGTCAAAAGCGACATGGCGCGCTGGAAGAAGGTCGTGACTGACGGCAAGATCACGGCCGACTGAACGGCACGGGCCGCGCGTACACCACCGGAGGACCTCAGTTCTCCTTGCGGCAATGACGCCGTAACCATTTGCCCACCATCAGACAACCTGATCTCTGCGTCCGAGCATTGTTCCGATTTTGGGGTGGAGAACTCCGAACTTTCCCAATGAAACGATGAGAGTGAGGATAGGCAGACAGAAATTCTCTTCCGATTCGACGCGGATTTTGAGAAGATACCTTCTCCTTACATTTTGGGCTTGCCAGGCGGGCGCTGGCGGCCGATGGACCGAGCCTGAAATACCTACCATTTTTCCCCGATTACCCGGTGCAGGTGACCTCTAATCTCTGTTTGTGCGGAGGTCGCCATTCGCACCACCCCCAGGATCCATGCGGGTTTCGGGACGGTGGTTTGCGCTGAACATCGCCTGGCAGTCGGGAAAAACGAACACTTTCCAGCCCGCCGGACCCTGCGGTACGATGCGACCATGCACGTAGAAATAGGCACTGTCATTGAGGGAAAAGTCCTCCTGGAGGGCGTCAAATTGCCCGAAGACGCGCTCGTGACAGTCCTGTCGAGCGACACCGAGGCTCCAGTCAGGCTGTCACCTACCGAGGAAGCTGACCTGATGGCTGCTTTGGATGAGGCCGATCAGGAAGCTGGCACCGCGGCCGACGAAATACTGGCGCGCCTGCGCAGGTTCGGCTGAACTTGACGCTGCATTTCATCATCAGGCCGCGCGCTACTGTGGTAGCTGGAGAAGGCACTCATAGGTGGCGTTTTACAACCAGCCCGCAGCACTTGGTGCCATACGGCTGGCCCTGCCGGGCGCACTGAGTGCCTCGGCAGAGCGGCCGGGGATCGGGACATAAGTCGAGAATGAATAAGGGAGACGGAAATTGCAGAAGTACCACTTTTCTCCGCCTGTCATTGCGGACTCGATCCGCAATCCAGTGCGCCAACTGCATGGATGCCCCCGGATCGAAGTCCGGGGCAGGCTCATCAAGCCCGGCATGACAGTGGGATA
>JANOUM010000637.1:0-2977 GCA_031416855.1 Rhodoferax sp.
TCACCATCACCAGCTTGCCCTTGACACCCCGTGAGCCCATGTGGACATAGGCGGCCTTGAGTTCGGCCATCGGCATCGTGGAGTCGATGACGGGTTTGATCTTTCCGGCCGCATACCATTGTGCGAGTTCGGCCATCATCGCGGCGTTCTCCTGCGGTTCGCGGCGGGCGTAGTCGCCCCAGAAAACGCCCACGATCGATGCGCCCTTCAGCAGAGCCAGGTTCAGCGGCAAAGAAGGGATCGGTCCGGCCGCAAAACCCACAACGAGGTACCTGCCCCGCCAAGCAATTGAACGAAAGGCCGGCTCCGCAAAGTCGCCGCCCACCGGGTCGTAGACCACATCCGGGCCTTTGCCGGCGGTCATGCTCTTGAGGGTTTCGCGCAGGTTTTCGGTGCTGTAATTGATGGTGTCATCGGCCCCCAAGGTCTTGCACAACGCGCACTTGTCGTCGGTCGACGCGGCAGCGATGACCCGCGCCCCCATGGCCTTGGCGACCTGGATTGCGGCGGTTCCAACGCCGCCGGCCGCGCCGAGCACCAACACCGTCTCGCCCGCCTGCAGCTGCGCCCGGTCGACCAGCGCATGGTGCGAGGTGGCGTAGGTCATGATGAACGCGGCAGCATCCACCAGCGCAAAGCTGTCTGGCAACGGCACACAGATCCTGGCCGGAACCACCGAGTGGGTACCGAAGCCGCCGGTCCCGGACAGGCAGGCCACCCGTGGGCCGGCCTGCAAATGGCGAACGCCTTCACCGACAGCCTGCACCAAGCCTGAAAACTCCGACCCCGGGATGAAAGGCAGTGCCGGTTTCATCTGGTACTTGTTCTGCACGATCAGCAGGTCGGGAAAATTCAGGCTCGCGGCCTTGATCTCGACCAGCACTTCGCCAGCGGCGGGCGAAGGGGTTGGAAGTTCTTTCCAGGTCAGCGCGTCAACGCCGACCGGATTCTCGCAAAGCCATGCATGCATAGAAAATCTCCTGGGTAATCGGCACAATCATACGTGCCGCCCGCGGCGAAATTTGTCCCGGCGGTGACGACCCGCGTGGTGCGCCACCTACAATCCTTGCACATAGTGGTGCCAACATGAAGATTCTCATTTCGAATGACGATGGATACCAGGCGCCAGGGATCGTGGCGCTGCATGACGCACTGAAGGATGTGGCAGATGTCGAGGTGGTCGCGCCGGAACTCAACAACAGCGCGAAGTCCAATGCCCTGACCCTGCATTCGCCGCTCTATGTTACGCGCGCCGCAAACGGATTTCGCTATGTGAATGGCACGCCGGCCGACTGTGTGCACATTGCATTGACTGGATTGCTTGGTTACCGGCCGGATCTGGTCGTGTCCGGCATCAACAACGGCGCGAACATGGGCGACGACACTATCTATTCCGGCACCGTGGGCGCTGCGATGGAAGGCTACCTGTTCGGCGTCCCGGCAATCGCCTTTTCGCAAGTCATGAAGGGCTGGCAGCATCTCGATGCCGCCGCCGCCAAGGCGCGCGAACTGGTGCTGCTGATGCAGCAGCACACACTGGTCGGCGCCAGCCCATGGCTCCTCAACGTGAACATCCCAAACCTTCCGATCGAGCAGCTCAAGCCCATGAAGGTTTGTCGGCTCGGACGGCGTCACGCCGCAGAAAAGGTCATCACCCAGATGAGTCCGCGCGGCGAGACCATGTACTGGATCGGTGACGCTGGTGCCATCAAGGACGATGCCGATGGCACGGATTTCCATGCCACGATCCAGGGTCATGTTGCGCTGACGCCGCTCAAGACCGACCTGTCCGACCATGACAGCCTGGGGTACTGGTCGCAAACGGTTACGAGCCTGCTGCGACCCCGGGCGCCTGCCCAGGCATGAAACCCAGGCCATCCTTTCCAGCCCTGTTGGACAACTCCAAGGCTGCGCCTGCGGCTCGGCGCCAGTCGACTGCGTCCGCGCCCCCGTTACCCAAGTCGGCCGTGCCCGTTGGCGCGCGCGCCACGTCGTTCGATTCGGCCCGCAAGAGCATGGTGGCCAAGCTGGTTGTACTTGGATTGCAGGATCTGCAGGTTCGTCGGGCACTGGAGTGCGTGGAGCGGCATCGTTTTGTCGACACCGCGCTGCAGGGGCAGGCATACGAAGACACGAGCCTGCCGATTGGTCTTGGACAGACGATTTCCAAGCCTGGCGTCGTGGCGCGGATGCTGGAACTGCTGCGCGAAGGGCGGGAAGGCCGGATGGGCAGGGTGCTGGAGGTTGGTACGGGTTGCGGCTACCAGGCGGCGGTGCTGAGTTTGCTGGCCCAGGAGGTGTACAGCATCGAACGCCTGCGGGTTCTGCACGACAAGGCTCGGGACAACTTGCGTGCTTTGCGCGTTCCCAATCTGCACTTGTTGTTTGGCGATGGAATGGCCGGTTTCGCGAAAGGAGCACCCTATGCCGGCATCATTGCGGCCGCTGGAGGCGAGGCGATTCCGCTGGAATGGACCGAGCAACTGGCGATCGGTGGACGACTCGTGGCACCGGTGTACGTGGGCACAGGCGCTGCGGCATCGCAGGCGCTGGTGGTGATCGACAAGACTGGTGAGGGCCTGCGCCGGACGGTGTTCGAAGCAGTACATTTTGTCCCCCTAAAATCGGGGATCGCGTGAAGGGAGTTCGAATGCTGTCAATGTCCGGTCGAGGTACTGTGCTCACGCTCGTGTTGGGGCTTGCCATGGTGCTGTCGGCGTGCGGCACCAGAGTGGTCAACCGGGCGCCGGTCGAAGACCGTGGTTCTGCAACCGGCCCGTTACCCACACCAGCCGAGGTGCCGGGGCAGACACAGAAACCCTTGGCCGGAATGGAGAACGCTGGGAAACCGGGCTACTACACGGTCAAGCCCGGTGATACCCTGATTCGTATCGGGCTCGATACCGGTCAGAACTGGAAGGACCTGGCGCGTTGGAACGGGCTGGAGAATCCCAACCTGATCGAGGTGGGGCAGACG
>JANOUM010000638.1:0-2872 GCA_031416855.1 Rhodoferax sp.
CGCGTGCAGCAGAGCAACACCAGGCCCGGCAACCTAACCCAGTATCTCCAGCAGCCGGTCCAGGCCGCCGGTATTGATTGCCACCATCGCCTGCTCCCGCACCCGCGGCTTGGCATGGTAGGCCACCGACAGCCCGGCCACGCCCATCATCGGCAGGTCGTTGGCGCCGTCGCCCACGGCGATGGCCTGGTCGGGCCGCAGGCCGAGTTGCGCGCAGGTGGTGAGCAGCATGCGGCGCTTCTCCTCGCCGTCGCAGATGTCGCCCCAGGCCTGGTCGACCATGCGCCCGGTCAGGTGACCATCGGCCACTTCCAGCACGTTCGATCGGGTGTAGTCGATGCCCAACCGGTCCCGGATGCGGTCGGTGAAGAAGGTGAAGCCGCCGCTGACCAGCAACACCTTCATGCCGACGCCCTTGCAGGCGGCCACCAGGGCTTCTGCACCCGGGTTGAGTTGCAGGCGCGTCGCGTACACCTGCTCCATGCTGGCCACGCTGACCCCCTCGAGCAGTGCCACGCGCGCGCGCAGGCTGGCCTTGTAGTCGGCGATATCACCGCGCATGGCGGCTTCGGTGATGGCCGCCACCTGTTCCTTGCGCCCGGCGGCGGCGGCAATCTCGTCGACACACTCGATGTTGATCAGCGTCGAGTCCATGTCGAAGGCGACCAGGCCGAAATCGCGCAGGTGCAGTGGTGGCGTGAAGGCCTGGATGACCAGGCCGGGAGCGAATTCTCTGGCCATGCCCAAGGACATCCCTTCGCTGTGTACGTCGCCGGCTCTGGCAGCTTCGGCCGGTCGGGCGGCGCTCAAGAGAAAACCTTCATGCTGCGCACTGCGCTGAGAGCTTGCTCCGTGCTGCGCAGTGCGGTATTCGCCCGTGGGAACGGCACGGCCGCGCTCATGCAGTGACCACCTCGGCCGTTGCCAGCGGCTGGCCCAGGTTGCGCAACACGTCGCGCACCATCTGCGCTCGGTCGCGCGGCTGGAGCATTTCGCGTTCGATGCGGATCTTTTCGTTGCCCACCAGCTTGATGTGGCGGTGCTTGCGGATGATCTCGATGATGCGCATGGGGTCCACCGGGGCGTCTTTCCTGAAGGTGATGGTGGTGACACCGGGCGCCGCATCGACCTTGACCACGCCGTACGGTTTGGCGATCACGCGCAGCCGGTGCACGTCGATCAGGGTCTGGGCCTGGGCCGGGAGCTTGCCGAAGCGGTCCACCAGTTCTTCGAGCAGTGCGTCGATCTGGTCGGTGTTCCTGGCGCTGGCGAGTTTCTTGTAGAAGCTCAGGCGCAGGTGCACGTCGCCGCAATAACTGTCGGGCAGGAGCGCGGGGGCGTGCAGGTTGATGTCGGTCGTGACACTCAGCGGCGCCAGCAGGTCGGGCTCCTTGCCGGCCTTGAGGGAGCGCACCGCCTCGGCCAGCATCTCGTTGTAGAGCTGGAATCCGATCTCCAGGATGTTGCCGCTCTGGTTTTCGCCCAGCACCGCGCCGGCGCCGCGAATCTCCAGGTCGTGCATGGCCAGATAGAAGCCGGAGCCGAGCTCCTCCATCTGCTGGATCGCGTCCAGCCGCTGGCTGGCCTGCTTGGTCAGGCCCTCGATATCGGGCACCATCAGGTAGGCATAAGCCTGGTGGTGGCTGCGCCCGACGCGCCCGCGCAGCTGGTGCAGCTGCGCCAGGCCGAACTTGTCGGCACGGCTCATGACGATGGTGTTGGCGGTGGGCACATCGATGCCGGTCTCGATGATGGTGGAGCACAGCAACAGGTTGTAGCGCTGGGCGATGAAGTCGCGCATCACGCTCTCGAGCTGGCGCTCGGGCATCTGGCCGTGAGCCACGGCGATACGGGCCTCGGGCAGCAGCTCCTCGAGCTTGGCGCGCCGGTGCTCGATCGTGTCGACCTCGTTGTGCAGGAAGTACACCTGCCCGCCGCGCTTGAGCTCACGCAACACGGCCTCGCGGATCACGCCGTTGCCCTCGGTGCGCACGAAGGTCTTGATTGCCAGGCGGCGTTGCGGCGCAGTGGCGATCACGCTCAGGTCGCGCAGCCCCTCCAGCGCCATGCCCAGTGTGCGCGGTATCGGGGTGGCGGTCAGGGTCAGCACGTCGACCTCGGCGCGAAGCGCCTTCATGGCCTCCTTGTGGCGCACGCCAAAGCGGTGCTCCTCGTCGATGATCAGCAGGCCCAGGTTCTTGAAATGCGTGTCCTGGCTCAGCAATTTGTGCGTCCCGATCACGATGTCGATGGTGCCATCGGCCAGACCCTTGACGGCGGTGGTGATCTCCTTGCCGGAACGAAAGCGGCTCATCTCGGCGATACGCACCGGCCACTTGCTGAAGCGGTCCACCAGCGTCTGGTAGTGCTGCTCGGCCAGCAGCGTGGTGGGAGCCAGGAAGGCCACCTGCTTGCCGCCGGTCACGGCAATGAAGGCAGCGCGCAGCGCGACCTCGGTCTTGCCGAAACCCACGTCGCCGCAGACCAGGCGATCCATCGGGCGCGGACTGATCATGTCCTGGATCACGGCATGGATCGCTGCGCGCTGGTCGGCCGTCTCCTCGAAGCCGAAGTCGTTGGCGAAGGCTTCGTAATCGTTGGGCGAGTAGCGGAAGGCATGGCCCTCGCGCAGCGCCCGGCGGGCGTAGATGTTGAGCAGTTCGGCGGCCGAGTCGCGCACCTGTTCGGCGGCTTTGCGCTTGGCCTTGTCCCATTGCCCCGAGCCGAGCTTGTGCAGCGGCGCCTCGTCGGCGCTCACACCGGTATAACGCCCGATCAACTGCAGCTGGCTGACGGGTACGTACAGCGTCGCCTTGTCGGCATACTCCAGGTGCAGGAACTCCTGCATCTCCGGTTCACCGGCATCGTCCTT
>JANOUM010000639.1:0-2955 GCA_031416855.1 Rhodoferax sp.
GCGTCGGCCTGGCTGCCGATGCGCCACAACAGGCTCTCCGTCCTCAGCCGGGCGCCGGCACAGGTGGGGCATGGCGTGTAGCTGCGGTACTTGGACAACAGCACCCGGATATGCATCTTGTAGGCCTTGGTCTCCAGGTACTCGAAAAAGCGTTTCACGCCGAACCAGTGCTGGTTCCACTTGCCGTTCCAGTTCGGGGAGCCGTTGATAACCCACTGCTGGTGTTCGGGCTTGAGTTTGTTCCAGGGGGTGTCGCGCGGAATGCCGGCGTCCTGCGAGTGGCGCATCAGATCGTCCTGGCATTCCTGCCAGGCCGGTGTCTGCATCGGCTTGATGGCGCCGGCGCGCAGCGTGAGCTTGTCGTTCGGGATCACCAGCCCGTAGTCGACGCCGACGACGCGCCCGAAACCGCGGCAACTGTCGCACGCACCGACGGCGGAATTGAAGGAAAAGGCCGACGCGATCGGGTCGGCGTAACGCAGGTTGCTGTCGGGACAATGCAGCCCGGTGGAGAACTTCCAGATCTGCGGCTCGCCCTCATCCGCCAGGGCGTACACGCTGATGCGCCCGCTGCCACGGCGCAGGCCCGCTTCAATCGCCTCCAGCACCCGGGCACGTTCCGTGTTCCCCAGGCGAAACCGGTCGGCGACCACGTCGAGCACCTTGCGCCGGCCCGACGGGCTGACTGCGGCGGCCTTGCCGGTCTTGGCCTTCTTGGCCGCAACCGGCGGCGCGACCGAAGCCGCAGGCGCCTCGATCACACGCTGCGCCTGGACCCGCGTATAGCCACTGACAGACAGCCACTGCGCGATTTCCTCGGCGCTGGTATCCACCGGCAACTCGACCGGAAAGGTCACCACCAGCCGGGGATCCCCAGTGCCCGCCAGCGCGAGCAACTGGGCGTGGATCGTCTGCGGCGTGTCATGGCGTACCGCCTGCCCCGTGGCGCTGTCAAACAGCTGGCCGGCACGGGCGAACAGCAGCTTGAGGTGGTCGTTGAGTTCGGTCATGGTACCCACGGTCGAGCGCGAAGACCGGACCGGGTTGGTCTGGTCGATGGCGATGGCTGGCGGCACACCCTCGACCTTGTCCACCGCCGGTTTGTCCATGCGGTCGAGAAACTGCCGGGCGTAAGCCGAGAACGTTTCTACATAGCGGCGCTGGCCTTCGGCGTACAGGGTATCGAACACCAGACTGGATTTGCCCGAGCCACTGGGCCCGGTGACCACGGTCAATTCGCCGGTTCGGATGTCCAGGTCGAGGTTCTTGAGGTTGTGCTGGCGCGCTCCGCGGATGCGGATGGTTCCCTGGGACATGTGTGGCTGCTTTCTGGATCGGGCCAAACATTCTAGGCAGCCCTGCCTCCGCTGCCCGATCGAGGGGTATCGACATGGTCGCCATTACGAATACTTTGCGTCGGTATTGGAGGGGGCCACCGGGCGACGACACCATCAAGGCAGAATCGAGGAAAACGAGCCTCAAATACGCGCTATGTGGCACGAGTGATTCGCATTTTTTCGGTAGAACTCCTGACTGTCCATGACCACCCTGCCCGTCAAACCTGGATTGAACCGCACGCTGGCAGTCGCCGCCGGCGTGGTCGTGTTCCACGGGTTCGCCTTGTGGGCACTGCAGTCCGACCGGTTGCGCCACGCCGTGCTGCTGGTGGTGCCGGTGGAGGCCATCAGCGAGGTGATTGTTCCGCCGGTCCCGGTGCCGGCGCGCCCTCCTGTTGCGACAGCGCAGCCAACCCGCAGCACGATTCCGGTGGCCAGGCCGGTAGCTGCAAGCCCGCCACCCGCGCCGCAAATGACCGTGCCAGTCAATCCGGAGCCGGCCTCCAACGCTCCTTCGGCGATACCGGTCGCCGCCACGCCCCTGCCGGCCATCACCCAACCGGTCTCGCCGGTGCCCCTTGCGGCCCGCGCCGAGCCCCGTCCCGCGGCCCCGGCCCCATCCAGGCTGGAACTCCCCTCCAGCGATGCGGACTATCTGCAAAACCCCAAACCCGACTATCCGCCGATGAGCAAACGGCTGGGCGAACAAGGCACGGTACTGGTCCGCGTGCTGATCGGTGTGGACGGCCTTGCGCAACAAGGCGAAATCCAGCAGTCCAGCCACTTCGACCGGCTGGACCGGGCCGCACTGGCCACGGCCCTGAAATGGCGCTATGTTGCGGGCAAGCGGGCCGGCAAACCGGAGGCGATGTGGTTTACGGTGCCGATCGCCTTTGTCCTTCAATGATTCGACGAACACTTTCCAAGGAGTCTCGATGGATGCGCAATCAGGCCTCGTCAATGTGTGGACGCAAGGTGACTGGGTCACCCGCACCGTCGTGCTGGTGCTACTGGGCATGTCGTTGGCGACCTGGATGGTGATCATCATCAAGGCGCTGGACATCGTGCGCTTCAAGCGGCTGGCCCGTAAATCCGAGTCCTTTTGGCATAGCGCCGATTTTTCGCACGGACTGCACCAGCTCGGCGAGCGGCCGGACAACCCGTTTCGCACGCTGGCAGAGGAGGGCCGCGAAGCCACCGCCCACCACAGCAACACCAAGGCCCAATTGCACGACCTGCTGGACATCAGCGACTGGGTTACGCGCTGCCTGCGCAACTCCATCGACGACAGCGTTGCGAAACTGCAGTCGGGCCTGGCGATCCTCGCATCGGTCGGCTCCACCGCGCCGTTTGTCGGGCTGTTCGGCACCGTGTGGGGAATCTACCACGCCCTAATGGGCATCGGGGCCGCCGGAACGGCAACCATCGACAAGGTGGCCGGGCCGATCGGCGAAGCGCTGATCATGACCGCGCTGGGACTGGCCGTCGCGATCCCCGCCGTACTGGGGTACAACGCGCTGGTCCGTGGCAACAAGTCCATCGTGACCAAGCTGAACCGCTTCGGCCATGACCTGCATGCCTACTTTGTGACCGGCGCCCGCATCCAGCCGGACGGCAC